>CAMLNK010000123.1 GCA_946481035.1 uncultured Dyadobacter sp.
TATCCGCAGGCATCGTTTGGAAAAGAAAAACCCGGGTAATGCGCCCAGCGAGGCTGTGGAACCCATTGTTTATTATATCGATCGCGGTGCGCCCGAGCCCGTGAAAACCGCATTGATCGAAGGCGGGGCTTATTGGAACGAGGCATTCGAGGCGGCCGGTTATAAGAATGCATTCCAGGTAAAAGAACTGCCGGCGGGTGCCGATCCGATGGACATCCGTTACAATGTTGTGAACTGGATCAACCGCACCGGCGCACCGCGCGGGTTCTCGTCCGGCGCTTCGTATATCGATCCCCGGACTGGTGAAATCATCAAAGGTGTGGTCACACTCGGCTCCGATCGCCACCGTCAGGATTACCTCATTGCCGAGGGGCTTTTGCAGCCTTATGAAGATGGTAAAAAGACGACCAATGCCATGCAGGAGCTCGCGTTGGCGCGGGTAAGGCAGCTTTCGGCCCACGAAATAGGGCACACGCTCGGTTTTAACCACAATTTTGCCGCCAGTCCGAAAGACAGGGGCTCGGTGATGGACTATCCGTTCCCGAGATTTTCCCTGAAAGCGGATGGTACGGTGGATATTTCGGATTCTTATGCAAAAGGCATTGGTGCCTGGGACAAGCGCGCGGTGATGTGGGGCTATACAGAGTTTCCAAAGGGTGCCGACGAGGAAGCCGGACTTGAAAAAATCATGCAGGAAACACTCAAACAGGGCTTTTTGTATATCCCCGACATTGGCGGCAATGCACATCCGACCTCGCACCAATGGGACGACGGCGCCAACCCGATCGACCAGATGACCAACATTATGAAAGTCCGCAGAAAAGTGCTCGACAATTTCTCCGAAAAAGCCATTCAAAAAGGCGAACCGATGGCGACCATCGAGGAAGTGCTGGTTCCGATTTACCTGCTTCACCGCTATCAGGTGGAAGCCGTGGCGAAATCGGTGGGTGGGTTGTATTTTACCCATGCCGTGAAGAACGACGGCCAGGTAACCACGCGCATGGTGGAGCCTAAGGAGCAATGGCGCGCATTGGAATCGCTTTTGGGCACGATCACGCCGGAAGCATTGGCCTTACCGGAGGCGCTGATCAGCAAAATTCCGCCGCGCCCGAGCGGTTATCCGGCCAGTATGGAAACTTTCACCGGCCACACCGGGCCTACATTCGACCCTATTGCGGCGGCAGAAACCGCGGCCGGTACCACACTTTCGTATCTGCTTAATCCCGAGCGTGCCGCGCGCCTGATCGAGTACAATGCGCGTGACGCGAAACAGCCCGGATTAATGCCGGTGATCGACAAGCTTTTTGAAAAAACCTGGAAATCATCCCCGCTCGACGGGTATAAGGGCGAATTGCAGACGCTGGTCAATAACCTTTCCCTGAAATACCTGCTCATGCTCGCCGCCGATTCCAAAGCACCCGAAAATGTGCGGGGTGAAGCATTGCTGAAAGTAGGAGAGCTGAGTGACTGGTTGAAAGGGCAGCTTGTCGCTGCCGCGCCCAAACAGAAAGCCAATATGCTTTTCGCATTATCGCAGATCGACGAGTTTGCCAAGAACCCGGTCAAGTTTGAACCCGGCTCGGTGCTCGATATGCCTCCCGGTGCACCCATCATGGGGCATATGGATTTCATGGGATGCTCCCAGACGCATTCCGGTGCTGTTTCGGAATAGCATGGCACAGGCGGGAGGCAGCGACATTGCTTCCCGCCTGACCATTTTAACAGACGTTTACTGGTAGCCCGGCATCGTCACTTCCGCCCGGCCAAATACCCCGTGCATCACCTTTGCTACAAGCCGGTTCGTATATGCTATAAGTGCCCGGTAGCGCGCCTTGGATAAGGCTTTGTAGTAAAAATTTAGCGGCCACTGAAGGGATTTGATAGCCCGAAATCCTCCCCCCACGAAGGACTCATTACACCCTCAAATTCAGCGATCTCACCCCAAAACCGAAAACGGATCATCAGGAAAGGATTATGTTTGCACAGTGATACGAAAATCGTGCACTTGATTGAGTATCAGAATAGTTCTTTATTTGTAAAAACACAAAATCCTCTCATGAAGACGCAAAGCAAATATTTGGAAGAGATCAACAGGCTTCTGGCTGATTATCTTCTCGAAATCGAAAAATCGGATTTGAAACCTCTGTCAGCTCAGGTCTATCAGGTACAGTCAAAGAACTTTGTAAGGTGGATCAACGGGGAGTTCACGCCGGGTGAAGTGAAGAAGTCTAAGAAGCAGCAGGACAAACCGGGGAAATAAAACCAGGTACACCCACCCACCACCAGTCGTTATTTACTACGTTCCTCTTTTCATGATCACTCAGGCCTGCGGCCTGCCATATTACCCTCCAAAACATGTAGAAACAAAACACCTTCTCGGTAGAACCGGAAGGTGTAAGTTATACTCAACGTTTATTAACGTACTTCATACGTTCAGATTCAGGTTCCTGCATTCCACTTCGCAATCGTTCACTTGCAGGATTTTACAAATTTAATATCGCCCCCAAAAAGCCATTGTAGTCTGCCATTGTTTTGTTTGTGGCAATATCTCTACATTATCTGTTGTGTTTTTTAGGTAGATTTGGGTTTTATCGCATCGTCTGGCCCCGACAACGAACAGCGATCTAGGAAAACCTGAATACATGATTCGATCGATTCTGGAATGGCCTGTAAGAAAGCAGTTGGAATGTGAACCGAGTATCCTCAACCGGGCCCGCATCAAAGTACTTTCCTATGCACTTAACCTGAAAATTTGTACGACAACACTCCTGCTGATCTTTTACCAGTTGGAGAATTACCGTATACAGGCGGCAAGAGCGGCCGTGCTGCTGGCCATTGTGATCGTTTATTATATAGCGGTTGCGAGCGGCTTTCAATGGCGGAAGGCAGCTCATGCGGCTATGTTCATCTTCATGCTCATCATCTGGTCCAATCTCTATTTCTTTCAGAAGGGGGTCGATTTGGTGACGTTACAATACATCGTCGTTGTAAGCGTGGCCGCTTTCTATGGGCTCGGCAATCGCTGGGGGGTTATCTATTCGACGATCGCCGTGGCTCCGTTTCTTGCACACGTGCTCATGGGACAGCACCTTAGCGGCTACATCGCCTGGGGGCCGCTGGGCTCCGGGCGGATCACGATCGCGATTCAGCTGTTTCAGAATTTTATCCTTATTGTACTTATCAACTACTTCTTTTTCAGTTCTTTCTACGAGACGATCAGTGACCTCGACGCGCGCCGGGACGAATTGCGGGCCAGTTTGGAAAGCCTGGAAGATTCGCAGCGGAAGCTTCAAACCGAATATGTGCATCAGAAGCACCTGATCGCGAGTATTTCCCATGATATCAAAAGCCCGCTGCGCTTCCTGATGACGACCACCGGACGCCTGGCGCGTAACCATCCTGACCTTTCGATGGTGCGGTCGATCAGCCAGTCGAGCTACCGGCTCTACCATTTTATGAAAAACCTGCTGGAATACACCGAGTTCCGTTACAAGAATTCGAATGTCCAGGTTACCTATCTCGACCTGAACGAAATGGTGGAGCAGAAGTTCGCTATTTTTACCCAGGACGCCGAGGTGAATGCCAACCGGTTTGTGAATGGGGTAACACCTGGCGCGATCATCAAGAACAACCAGCAGCTGGTGAGCATTATCCTGCACAACCTCATCGATAATGCCAACAAGGCGACCAACGGCGGCACGGTCAGTGTGACACACGAGGATTTCAGAGAAGAGCTGCACCTGATTGTTCATGATACGGGGCCGGGTATGGAAAGCATGGTGAGCGACTGGATCAACAGCGAGTCCAAGCAGCTTCCCGAGAACGAAAGTGCTTCCCAGAACTTTGGAATGGGGTTATTGATCGTCAAGGAACTTAGTACGCTCGTACGGGCCCGACTGTTGGTAAAACCCAACCAGCCCGTCGGGACTTCGGTGCATATTATTTTTTCGAAATAATTTCGATGTAGCCAATTTTCTACATCGATTTTCATTTATATTAAACTACTTTTAAAACTGATTTGAAGTAACGGGATCATTGAATGAAAACAGTTTTGCTGGTAGAGGACCATTCCATTGTGCGAATGGGCGTTAAACTATTAATTGAAGATTTTTTACCCTCGGTAACGGTCATCGAGGCTGCGACTTTTAGTGAAACCCTCAAACTTCTCCAATCAAGGTTTTTTGATCTGGTCATTCTGGATATTAAAATTCCGGGCGGCGAGGCATTCAATATGATCGGCAAAATCCGGGACATTCAGAACAAAGTGAAAATCCTGATATTCTCGTCTCAGGATGAGGAATTGTACGCAATTCATTACGTGAAGGCCGGTGCGAACGGTTATCTGCCCAAAGACACCTCGAACGAAGAACTGGAAAAAGCGATCACCTCGGTGCTTGCAGGAGGGACCTATATCAGCAATGTGATCCAGGATCAGCTTGTCAACAACACCCTTCTCGAACGGGAAAGCAAGGAAAGTCCGCTGGAAATACTCTCGAACCGCGAGCTCGAAATCATGGACATGCTGCTTACCGGTAAATGGACAAAAGATATAGCGCTGGATCTCAATATTAAAGAGAGCACGGTGTCGACCTACAAGGCGAGGATTTTTGAAAAGCTCGAAGTGACCAACATTCTTGAGTTGTTCAAGAAGGTGGAAATCTACAAGCGACGGAAGACCGGGCACTAACCGAAAAAATGCCGATTGAAATTGTACTATGGTTGTGTAGAATTGCTACGAGTGTCCATCGATATATTAGGAAACTACAATTAAAGTCAGGCTACTTTACATTTCACTTCTAATTTTTACATTTGCTGATAGAACTGTAACGGTCTTGTGGCCGTCGTTATACCTCTATCATAAAAGTGTTATTAGAATGGAAAGATCGGTAAAACTTTCAAAGGCAGCAGAATTGCCGTTCCTGTGTGGCGTAGTTATTACAGTAATGGCCGGTGCCCTGCTGTGGACCTCTCTTATTTATGCTATTTCCCTGCTATTTTAATCCCCGCAACCTTTAAAGTGCTGCGAATACCTGTTCTGTTAAATAAAGTTAAAGCCTCATTATCAAGGGGTTTTGTTAACTTTTTTTAAGAGCGCCGGTGTGACGTCACGGTGTCGTGTTGAATAGTTTTGGAGCTTCATCCAAAACACCTTCAAACATGATATCCTTAAAGAAATGGAACGATCTGGCAGGATGGGCCGTATTTGCCGTCAGCCTTGCCACGTATGTTCTCACCATGGAGCGGACCGCCAGCTTCTGGGATTGCGGAGAATTCATCGCCTGTGCTTTCAAATTGCAGGTCCCGCATCCACCGGGCGCCCCGCTTTTTCTGCTGATCGGGCGGTTGTTTGCCCTGCTGGCCCTCGGTGATGTGATGCATGTGGCCTACTGGGTCAATATGGTTTCTGTGCTGAGCAGCGCATTTACGATCTTTTTTCTGTTTAAAACAATCAGCCTGCTCGCATGGAAGCTTGTTGGAAAGCGGCCCGATGAGGGTAATGCTGCCGATGCATTGCTGGTCACGGGCGCGGCGGTCGTGGGCGCGCTGGCATACGCATGGTCGGACTCGTTCTGGTTTTCCGCGGTGGAGGCGGAAGTTTACGGCTTGTCCTCGTTTTTTACCGCCATTGTCATCTGGGCGGTTTTTAAATGGGAAGGTATCGACGACCCCGCAACCGGAAACCGCTGGCTGATACTTACGGCCTATCTGGTGGGGCTTTCTATCGGTGTTCATTTGCTGAACCTCGTCACAATTCCGGCCTTAGCGCTGGTGTATTACTTTAAAAAATATCCGAAACCGGGTTTTTTCGGCGCTTCGATCGCATTTCTGACCGGCCTTTTGATATTGGGTATTATCAATGCGGGTATTATCCCCGGTCTGCCGGAGGCCGCCGGAAAATTCGAAATCTTTTTCGTGAACTCGCTGGGACTGCCCTACAACACCGGCATTGCATTCTTCACGATCCTTTTTTTGGGCGGGTTAGTGTGGGGTATCCGGTATTCGCACCGGACCAACCGCGCATTGCTGAATACGGGCCTGCTTTCGCTTGCGTTTATCCTGATAGGTTACGCATCCTATACGCTGGTTCTTGTGCGGTCGGGGTATAACACGCCCATCAATGAGAACAACCCCAGCGACGTCCTCCGTTTTGTGTATTATCTGAAAAGAGAACAGTATGAAAGCCGCCCGCTGCTTTACGGCCCGTCGTTCGTTTCAAGGCCCGTCAGCCAGAAACGCGGAGCGCCCATTTATGCCAAAAAGGACGGGAAATATGTATTGATAGACTACAAACCGGTGTACGAATATGAACCGGGCAGCAATATGCTGTTGCCCAGGTTGTACAGTTCCATGCCCGGGCATCCGCAGCTGTACCAGCAAATGACGGGCGTGGCCGAAGGGCAGAAACCCACGATGCGGCATAACCTGTCGTATCTGTTTTCGCACCAGCTGGGGCATATGTACTGGCGGTATTTCCTGTGGAATTTTGTGGGACGTGAAAGCGACCGGGAAGGGGCGGGCATTCTGATGCCGTGGCAGACGAGCCGGTCGTTTCCCAAAAGTATAAGTCAGAACCGCGGGCACAACAACTTCCTCATGCTGCCGTTCCTGCTGGGTATCGCGGGTGTCGTATATATGTACTATCACCGAAGAAGAGACCTCCTGGTATTGGGTTTCTTGTTTGTCCTGACAGGCGTGGCGCTCGTTATTTACCTTAATTCACCACCCACCGAACCGCGCGAGCGCGACTATATCTACGTAGGATCGTTCTATATCTTTTGCATCTGGATCGGCTTTGGCGTGATGGCGGCGGCGAAATTTCTCGAAAAAGCCATTCACAAACCTGCATTACGGGCGGGAATCGCGGGCCTGGCCTGTTTTTCGGTACCGGCGATTATGGTCGCGAGAGGTTGGGACAATCACGACCGCGCGGACCGGTACCATTCGGTAGATTTTGCCCGCAACCTGCTCAATTCCTGCGCACCGAATGCGATCCTTTTTACCGGCGGCGATAACGACACTTTTCCGCTGTGGTATGTGCAGGAAGTGGAAGGTTTTCGGACCGACGTGCGCGTATGCGTGCAGACGTTCCTCGGTGCCGACTGGTACATTCAGCAACTGAAACGGAAGATCAACCAGTCGGACGCGCTGCCGCTGTCACTGGATTCGGGTAATTATCAATTAGGTAAAAATGAATATCTTCTATGAAATTCCTTCGGTAAAAGGCGGTATTAACCTGAAAGAGTATCTCGACCTGATACGCCAGGACAACAAGGCCATCCAGGTGCCGCTTACGAGCGGGGATATGACGTCGATCCTGCCGTCGTCGACGCTATTCCTGCCGGTGGACACGCGCGAGGTAAAGAAGCTGAAAATTGTCAAAAATGAGCTGATGCCCTATCTGAGCGATTCGATGAGCTGGAAAATCGGTGAAACAGACTTGCTGAAAGGCGATCTGGTCATGCTGGACATTATTTCGAGCAATAACTGGAAGCGGCCGGTATATTTCTCGTCGACCATGGGTGCTTCTCACAACCTGGGCTTGCAGGAATATCTTCAACTCGAAGGCTATGCCTACCGCCTGCTGCCTGTGCGGGTGCCGGGGGCATCGGACGGCTACGTCAACTCGGACATAATGTACAACAACATGATGAACAAGATGTTCTGGCGCGAAACGAATAACCGGGAAGTCTACTACGACGATACCTATCGGGGGTCGCCGGTGATTACCGCCAGGCTCTCTTTCCTGCGCCTCGCGCAGCAACTGATCGCCGAGCGCAGGATTGATAAGGCGCGGAAGGTGGTGGACAAAGCCATGGCCGTAATGCCCGACGACACCATTCCGTACGACCAGATCTCCGCGGGGTTTGTCGGGGCGTTGTTTGATGTGGGAGAGAAGGAAAAGGCGCTGGATTCGGCCCGGGCTATGGCCATTCGTTCGGACGAAAACCTTTCGTGGATCAGAGAAAAGGACGGCGGCCGCAGTCGCGACGTCAATACCGACCTTTTTATCCTGCAAAGCATCGTCAGGGAATGCCGGCGGGCCAGGCAAGACAAGGAGGCGGATCGGTTCGAAGCCATTTTCAAAAAACACCTGGTCGCCTTTAACATGTACGGCGGATAGGCAATTCGGGCAAGGTTTTTTAATCCGTGTTTCTGTATTCAATCAACACAGATTAATGGAAGAAAAAGCTTTGCCCGAAAACGGTTCTTTGGTACGGTTCATGCGGCACGACGATGACGAATGGCGCGATGGCGAGTACGATGCCGAAAATAAAATGTTTATTGAAATTTATTCTGCGGAACTGACTACACATCACTGGACCGACGTGCAAAAATGGGAACTTTTGGAGATTTGAAGAATGCTCCCGGTTACCACTTACTAGAAACGCCTATTGCTTGAATGTGAAGTAATTGTTAACTTTTATATTTATATATTAATAAATTATTAAGTTAATCAGCGTTTCGTTTATGGCTCTAAATTTACATTACTTCCGGAACGGTTGCGCCGGCTGTTTGCTGCTGCTGCTTTACAGTATCGCCTCCTTCGCCCAAACCTCTATCACGTCCAACCTGCCTATCGTGGTCATCAATACGAATGGCGGCGTCATCGAGAACGACAACAAGATTGCC
>CAMLNK010000124.1 GCA_946481035.1 uncultured Dyadobacter sp.
TAACCCGGTACTTTTCGGAGATGATGCTTGGAAATGCCCAGGGCACGGTACGGTGGTAGTAACGCCCGACCGCCGCTATTTTTACCTGCACCACGCCTATAATGGTACCGATTTCACATTTGCAGGCCGGCAAGGCGTGCTTAGCGAGCTGGTATGGGACGAAACAACCCAATGGCCGGCGTTCAGATACGGCAAAACCACGCCTACGCAGGCGGAGTCACCTGCCGGCGCGGGACCCGTACCGCAGCACAGCCTCAACTTTTCGGTTAATTACGAGCGCGACACGCTCAGACTACCATGGGTTTTCGACGCCAGCCTGCCGCAGCCAAAATTTGATATCAGGGCCGCAGCGTTGGAAATCGAATGTGAGAATCCGGCTAAGACAGGCAATTTCCTGGGGCATACCATTAAAAAAGGCAGCTACACGTTTGCCACGGATTTCGTGATGAAGGACCATGTTTTCCAAAATATCGTGCTTTACGGCGACGCCCGGAACGCGATCGGCTATGGAGCGGGCCAGAACCGCATCGAATTATGGCAGATCAAGGACGGCCAATATGAAACGCTGCAAACGCAGGAAATTCCGGATAAATACAAGAATATCCGGCTGGAACTGCAAAGCCGCTTCGGACGCTTCTACACTTTCAGCTGGGCTGTCAAAGGTCAGAAAATCGACTCGCTCACCACTTCCGTACAAATGGAAACTCCCTGGCTGCCACGCTGGGACAGGGCGCCGCGAGTGGGCATCAGCGTGACCGGTACCCCGGGCCAGAAAAGTGAAATTAAGGCGGTTGAAATGAAGTACGACTAAAAAATAAGGTCTGCAAACGCATTGGTTTGCAGACCTTATTTACATATTCAGCGCTTCGACGAGGGCATCCACCCTCAAATATCAGTCCATGTTAATTTTCGATGGGTCCTTCCCTATTTAGCGGGTTGGTCGGTCAATTCGGCCTTCCGCAGTTCGAGTACGATCCGGATGCCTATTGCAGCAATCGCCACCGCAATCCCGAGCTGGGCCACTCCTGCCCACATGCTAATCGTCCATTCCATTTTTGTATCGATTTGATTTTCAACACAAAATAAAAACGACGCAACATGACAATAAAGTGTTATCAATTAACCGGTTATCAAATTTAGTAAACGGCTAAACGGGAAAGCCTGAAAAAAAATTTAGCCCGATCGCATTGCAGAAATTCAATTCATTTTTAACTTTGAATTACAAAGTACTTTTTAAAATTACATATCGCCTGCACACCACCGAAAAAAAGCTAACTTCAATTCTCAATCATTGTTTTATGCGCGAAGAAATCCTGTTGAACCAAGACAATGCCCCGCAACTGGAAAGGTTGTACCGGGGCGACAAGCCCGGCTTTAAGGCAGCTTTCAATGCATTGTACCCCGAATTGCGCAATAACCCGCTTGCGGAAGGCTGGTACCAGCGGCTCAATTTCAGCCTCGACGAATTTTCACTGGGCGCCCCGGCCTGGGGTACGCCTGCCGAACGCTCTTTTGTAATCGCGGCGTCGTTATTCGCGGCCCTGGTTGCCAAACTACCCGAAATATTCTCTATCAGCGAAGACTTCTTTTACCCGCGTAATGTCGGCTTTATCGTCGCGCCGGTGCTGATGGCCTATTTTGCCTGGAAAAATGACGTTTCGTGGAAAACACGCGGCTTTGCATTGTTATTACTGGTTGCATCGGCTGTGTTTATCAACTGGTTGCCCCAAAACGAAAAGAGTGATACGCTGATCCTGTCGTGCCTGCATTTACCGCTTTGGTTGTGGTCGCTGCTGGGAGCGGCGTACAATGGCGGGAAGTGGCGAAATGGCTCCAACTGGCTGGAATTCCTCCGTTATACCGGGGAGCTCGTGGTAATGTCGGGGCTGCTGGTGTTATCCGGCGGGCTCACTACCGCTATTACCATCAATCTTTTCAAGCTGATCGGCTGGGATATCCAGGAGTTTTATTTCCAATATATCGTCATATGCGGGCTGGCGTGCGTACCTATCGTCGCGACGTTCATTACCCGTGTGCAGCCCACGCTCGTTCGTAAGGTGCCCCCCATTATCGCGAAGTTGTTCAGCCCTGTGGCGCTGGTGATGCTGGTGGTGTACCTGGCGGCCACGCTCATCGCCGGTAAAAGCCCCTACCACGACCGGGAGTTCCTGGTACTTTTCAATGGATTGCTCGTCGGTGTAATGGCCCTGATCTTCTTTTCGCTCGCCGAAACCGACCAATCCGGCAGTAACCGGGCGCAGATTGTATTGCTATTTCTGCTATCGGCGGTGACTTTGCTCGTCAACAGCATTGCTTTGTCAGCGGTTTTGTTCCGTATTGCGGAATGGGGCCTCACACCGAACCGCGCCGCGGTACTGGGCGCCAACGTCCTGATGCTCGCCCATTTGTTTTATGTCGGCCTCAAACTTTTTGCGGTATTGAACAAAAAGTCGGAACTCTCTGCCGTAGGCGCCTCTCTGGCCGTATTTCTTCCGCTGTACAGCATTTGGAGCGCGGTTGTGATCTTCGTTTTCCCATTGGTTTTTGGGTTTAAATGATACCTTTTTAAAAGTATTCTCTGTATCAAACACTCTTAAAACCTGGAAAAGCCGTCGGATTACCGTCGGCTTTTTCTGTTTACTGAACCTATCTGAGAAATTTGCAACTCTTGCTGTAATCCTTGTACGCCCGGAGCGGGACCAACCGGCCATCTTTGTCATGTTCTTTAACACTAAATAAAAACGACCATGAACTCACTCGAAAACAAAGTAGCCCTCGTGACCGGCGCGTCAAGAGGAATAGGTGCAGCAGTAGCCCTTCATCTGGCCCAGGCAGGCGCCAAAATCATTGTCAACTACACCGGCGGGCTGGAAGCAGCGCAGCAAACGGTGGCAGCCATCGAATTCGCTGGCGGCGAAGCCATTGCATTGCAGGCCGACGTGGCCAACCCTGGGCAAGTGAAAGCCATGTTCGACGCGGCCATTGCACACTTCGGTAAAATCGACGTGCTGGTAAACAATGCCGGCATTATGATCACCAAACTGCTCAAAGACACCACCGACGAAGATTTCACCCGCCAGTTCGACGTGAATGTGCGCGGAACATTCAACACCCTCCGCGAGGCGGCGACCCGCCTGGCCGACGGCGGCAGCATCATCAACTTTTCCTCCACCACGACGCGCGTCATGATGCCTACCTACGCTACGTACGTAGCCACAAAAGGCGCCGTTGAACAACTGACGCGTGTTTTTGCCAAAGAAGTTGGCTCCCGCGGCATCAACGTCAACGCCGTACTTCCCGGCCCTACCAATACCGAACTTTTCACGAAAGGCAAACCCCAGGAAGTGATCGACCGTCTGGCCTCCCTGAATGCCTTCAACCGGCTCGGCGAACCAGAAGATATCGCCAAAACCGTCGCATTTCTCGCCGGCGACGACGCCAAATGGATCAGCGGGCAATCGATCGGTTTGAATGGGGCGATGGCTTGACGTGACGGAGGAATTTTGTTAGGACATTTATCTCGGCCAATGGATAATTGATGGTCTATTGCTTTCAATGAAAAAACCACTCTTTCTTCACACATCAAACTGAAAAACAAGATATTACATTCAACAGTAGACTTTTGATTTGTTTGAAATGCATTGATCTGGATCGATGCATTTCAAACATTTTTTTACAATTTTGAAAAAATAAATACAGCCCGAAGGCTGACCACGATGACGCAAATTGAAGTCAATATTCTTGGGGAAGCAGGAAGTAATCTTCCTGACATGCTGAAACTCTCCGACCATGAGGTTGTGGGCACACTCAAAATTTTCGCCGGACAACAAGGCGAATATTGGGTTAGTATTATCCCCACCTTAAACGTTACCGGCTACGGAGAAAGCGAGGCGGACGCTTTTCAAGCATTAAAAGAGAATTTGGATACTTTTTTTGAAGATCTGTTTCAATTATCAGAGAATAATAGAAACAATGTTCTGGAAAATATGGGATGGGCAATCGAGAAAGCCTTTCCAAAAAAATTCTCCAATCCATCTGTGGACGAAGCTGAAATTTTGCAAAATTTCGATCATCCCGAACAGGTTAAGAAGTTAATTTTGCAAACGGCCTGAGCTTTGGGAAATAACAGACCTGTTAAAATAAAAGACTGGATTCGCTTTCTTGAAGCTCATGGATGCAAATACGATCGACAAAACGGTGGCTCACATGAACATTGGAAGTGCCCAGGTTGTTGGAGAACGATCACACATCGGAGCCATTTGAAAGAAATTCCGCCCATGCATCTTAAAACAAACCTTGGCAACATGGGCAAATCGCTCGCCTACCTCTACGACTGGATCGAGAAGAACTAGCAGTTAAATCATCTTGCCCGCTCTTTATAACAATCGCCGCATTCTCCACAAGCGGGACGACCTCGTACGCGGGCGACTGCGCCATCGAAACCGCTACCTCGCGGCGGTCGTCGTAATAGCGGTAGGGCGTTTCGGTGGAATCGGATGCGATCGACAGGCGCGCATAACGCTGAAATGCAGTGTGGACCAAGGGTGACAGGGCTATCTCGGAAGGCAAAAAAATCTTCGCGCCTGCGGGGACGTGTTTGGCGATATCAATGGAAACTTCATGCAGCCTGTCGGTCTCGGGATTATTTAATTGATAACCCATTATTCCCACCAATGCGGCCGATGCAATCATTAGCGTAATCTCCTGATATAATTTTGCTTTGATATGGATTGAAATAATCCATTCAATCATCATCGAGGCGAAGAACAATGCTACAAAAGGTGTAAGGGGCATCAGATACGGGTCACTTTGCTTTACGCTGATCAGCATCGGGAATATAATTGAAATTATCAATATCAGATTCAATTGTACCGACTGCTTTGCGCAGCTGGAAACATGAATCCTGATTTTCTTAACGCTCATGAAAATGACCAGGCCTGCTACCAATAGCAAATGCGGAATAATGTTTTTGAAAAGGATTTTAATAAGGTAAAAGTGAGCCGTAAAATCGTCGGCTGCCCGCTCACGCTTTTGCAGCAAGGCCATCAAAACCTGTCCTTTGAAATAGCTGGTCAATAAAAGATTAGCGGGTGGATGCATCAGCAATACGCCTACCGCAACCGCCACAATCACGGTCATTATCATTAATCCCTTTAATGCCGCACCTGGCCTGCCTTTATATACGATGAAATACCAGATCGGAAATGCGAGTGGGAACAACCCCACCGGCCCCTTTACCATACACGCAAGAAATATCATCACGCCTGCCAGTATCCAATAGAGGGTTGCATTGCGCTCCCGCACATGCGCGAGAAACTGAAAATGGCAGGACGCGAGGCAAAAAACAGCCATCGTCGTATCGAGCATATTGTTGGGAACCGTCCACCAAACGATCCTTAAACCATACCACAACAAAACCGGCAGCCAGGCCTGTCGCCCGAGTTGCGCATCGTGCCTGAACAACATTTTCCAGATTAATACAATGAAAATAATACCGGTAATCAATACCAATCCATCATAAATATTTTCAACCGCAGGGGTGTCGCCCAGAACCCGAAAAAGCAGCGATTGCATCCCAAATAACAACGGGGGATGTTCGCAAAAAAACGGGCAGAGATTGTTATAGTTCAACCAAAATGAATCAGCGAAATGTGGTGCCCAGAAAGTCCCGATCCCATCGGCCATATTCCTGGAAATTGCCGCGTATGCGAGCCCATCCACGAACATAATGTGATCCATGGATCTCGGGATAAATGTCATTGCTATGAAAGAGACCGTTAAAGTCCAACCGAGAAAATGGAGGGAATTAAAAGGTCGCCGGATAATGTCTGCTTGCACGATGTAACTTAGAGTTAGAAGGTTTTTCTTTACCTTCTGGACATCGGTGCTTCTGCCCGCGCTGCACATGGAATGCGCGCAATCTTTGATCAGGAAATGAATTTGTTGCAAATTGGGACGGATTTTTTATCACAATCTGCTGCTATGAAGAAGTATTACCTGCTCGTCGCCCTGATCCTCACTACCGCGTTTTCCTCTTTTGCCCAACCCGGCAGATCCACTACCTTCCCCGACGGCACCCAAATACCCGCCTGGTTTTCAGACACATCCAAAATCAACCTAAAAAACCTGGGTAGGCAGTTCGTGATTACGGAACATGGTGTAGCGGCCGACAGCAACATCGTGCAAACCTCGCGCATTCAGCGTGTAATCGACCAGGCGAGTGCGCAGGGCGGAGGCGTGGTCGTGATCCCGAAAGGTACTTTCCTCAGCGGGGCCTTATTTTTCAAACCCAAAACACACTTGCATGTCGCCGACGGCGCAGTGCTGAAAGGCTCCGACAAAATCGCGGATTACCCGATGATGCCGTCGCGGATGGAAGGCCAAAACCTGGATTATTTTCCGGCGTTGGTGAATGCGTATGGCGTGAATGGTTTCACGATTTCGGGCAAAGGGAAGATCGACGGTAACGGGCTGAATTACTGGAAGGCGTTCTGGCAGCGTCGCAAGGAAAACCCCAACTGCACCAACCTGGAAGTGTCGCGCCCGCGGCTGGTTTTTATCTGGAAAAGCAACGATGTGCAGGTTCAGGACGTGACGCTTCAAAATTCGGGCTTCTGGACGAGCCATTATTACCAATGCAACAATATTAAAATCCTGAATGTCAGGATCACCGCACCGCATGAACCTGTGAAGGCGCCTAGCACGGATGCGATCGACCTGGATGTGTGCAACAATGTGCTCGTGAAGGGCTGCTACCTCGCTGTGAACGACGACGCCATTGCATTGAAAGGCGGAAAGGGGCCGTATGCCGACAAAGACCCGGGCAATGGTGCCAACACGAATATCATTATCGAAGACACCAATTTCGGGTTCTGCCACGCGGCGCTTACGTGCGGGAGCGAGGCCATTCACAACAAAAATGTGGTCATGCGCAACTGCCATATCGAAAATGCGATGCGCGTACTCTGGCTGAAAATGCGCCCCGATACCCCTCAGAAATACGAATTCGTAAGCGTCGAAAACGTGGATGGTTATGCGTACAGCCTCATTTACGTGAAGCCGTGGAAGCAATTCTTTGATTTGAAAGGCCGAAAGGACGTTCCGCTTTCCTACTCCGAGCACATCAGCCTGAAAAACATTAAACTGAAATGCGAGGTTTTCTTCGATGTGAGCCCGGGTGAATATGACAAACTATCGAATTTCAATTTCGAAAACCTGGACATTACGGCAAAAAACGCGGCGTACGACAAATCTGTGGTAAAGGACTTCGCCCTTACCAATGTGAAAGTGAATGATAAGATCGTCCGCTGATGTTCATTTTCCGGAGTCACCCTTTTTACGGAACACAAAATAGCATATCAGCAAGCCACTGTTGAGCAATACCGAAAAACCGTTTGAAACAATAATAGGCAATTCGTCTTTCAGGAAACCATAATAGGTCCACAGCCCGACGCCGGAGATCAGGACAAGCAACATCAGAGGCGAGAGGTTCCCGACATCCCTTTCCCGGAGTACTTTGATAAATTGCGGAAGCATGGATGCCGAAGTGAGTACGCCGGCGATGATCCCAATCACTGTTTGAGACATATTGAAATGGTTTCGTGGATTGATGAAATGGCCGGTCAGCCGCCCAGATACCGGCAGGCGAGCTGATAAAGCTCGGTAACGAAAGCATCGTAGGCGATGAAAATGTCGGGCTTGGCGATAAAATCCTTCGCGCCTGCACGAATGCACTTCTCGCGCGTGCTCACGACGGACGAGGTGGAGGTTGCGAACACGGCAATGTCCGGATAGCTGATTTTAAGCTCGTCGATAATGTCGTAACCGTTTTTACCAGGCATATTCAGATCGGAAAGGACAAGTTCCGGGAGCTTTGCCGGCGCGCTGTGCAACCAGTCCGTAAGCTGATCGCCGTTACCGAACTCCCCGAGGATTTCAAATTCGGAAGAAGCCCTGAATGCCTCCGACATAAAGAAGCGCTCGTCTTCATCATTTTCAACAATGGCAAGTCTGAATGTTCTCATGTGCGGGGGGTTTAGATCTTGGGTAACATAATATGAAAACTCGCGCCCTTTCCCTGGGCCGATTCCGCCCAGATCGTACCACGGTGCCGCTCGACGACCTTCTTACAAACCGCCAGGCCAACGCCGTTTCCGGGATATTGAGTCGCAAAATGCAGCCGCCTGAAAATCTCGAATATTTTTTCCAGGTTCTGGGGTGAAATGCCAATGCCGTTGTCTTCGACCACAAACCGTACGCTGCCGTTCTCCATCCAGGATTTCACCACCACTTCCGGCGTGCTGCCGTTTGTAAATTTCAGCGCATTGGCCAGCAGGTTCTGAAAAAGCTGCACAAGCTGTACGCGGTCGCCATAAATAAACGGCACCTCGCTGTCAATACGGATGTTCGCCCCCGACTGCTCGATGGCGTCGTCCAGGTTCTGGATCGCTTCACCGATCACCTCCTCCACTTTCAGCTTCTGACGTTGCAGCCCTATCTTGCTGATTTGCGAATAATGCAACAGGTTATCGATGAGGTCGTGCATGCGCTGGGCCGCCAGGATGCCTTTTCCGATACCCGGCTTCAAAAGGTT
>CAMLNK010000125.1 GCA_946481035.1 uncultured Dyadobacter sp.
TTGTTGAGAGAAAACGGGTTGGACGATCCGTGGGTCGGTATGCATCGCAAAAATCAGCTGCCCGTCCGCAGCGACGCTATTCCAGCCAGCGACATCCTCAGCCTGACCGATTCCAGTGAAACCATCGACAAGATCCTTTTCCGAAGCAGCGCATTCATTCAGCTCAAACCGGCTGCCTATGCCATGGAGAAAGCCCTGTTCACCAATGCAGAAGGTTTACCGCTATCGGACCACCACCCTGTTTCGGCCCGGTTTGAATGGAAAATACTGAACGACGTAATTGCCTACGACTGAACCAGCACCGGAAAATTCTCTACCGTTTCCTGAATACTCTTACGGAACTGAAACGGCGTGAGCCCTGTGAACTCCTTGAAATTGCGGATGAAATGCGACTGATCGGCATATTCCTGCTCGAAGGCGATGTCGGACAGCTTGTCGTAACTCTGCGCGCGGAGCTGGTTAAGCGATGCCTGGAAGCGGCAGATCCGTCCGAAAAGCATCGGAGACAGCCCGATCCCTTCCTGGAAACGCCTTTCCAGCGTGCGCTCCGAAACCTGTAATTCCTGCCTGAGGTCCTTCATCGAAACGTTGCCCTGCGACTGAATGATCCGCTGCAATGCATAGCGCGTGGCGGCTTGCAGGGAGTGGTCGTGATGGCATACCTGCTCCCAGAGGCATTCCGACAGGATATTGGCCTTTGCTTCCACATCAGAAGTAGTTTCCAGCCGTTCTATCAATCGCTTACCATTCAGGAAAAGATCCAGATCGAGGCAGTCGTCGGTGAGTTCATTGGAATCCATGCCGAAAACGGATTTCAGGGCGTGCGGATAAAAGTAGACTCCGATCGTGCTGAAAGTAGCCGGCGAAACGATGCGGGTATGCGCGGTCGACTGCCCGTAAAGGAACACCGAGGACAACTGTTTACCCTCCTGGAACGAGGCCCCCTCCGATTGCTGGAAAATAATGCCCGGGCAGCCGTCGGCAATGGTCACGAAATGAACCTGTTCATCGGGCCGGCCGGTATTTTCGAGCGCCCAGTAGTACTTGACGTAGTCCTGCAAATGCGGCGGCGGCTGGATCTGGTGGTATTTCATGGCTATTGAGTTACAAGGCAAGTTACCGATTTTTTCAAAACAATCCCCTCAGATACTCCTCAACGCCAAGCGGTTTGCGCCCCAGGAAACCTTCCAGCGAGTGGTGTGTTTTTTCAAACTCTCCTGCACGGATGCTATCGGCCATGCTGGCGTAAAAACCGGCCTCCTCTTCGCCCAATCCGTAACCGAGCAGTCCGTTGCGGTAGTCCTCCGGTGAAATATCGGTATGCGCAGCGTGCGGGTAACCTGCTATGTCCTTTAATGCCGATGCAACGTCCGCAAAACTGAAAGGTTCCGCCCCGGTAATATCGAACGCGGCATTACCGAATGCAGGCCCGGTGAGCACATTGGCCAGCGCCTCCGCAATATCCTTCCGCGACGCGAAGCTCACGCGCCCGCTGCCCGACGGGTAGAAAATCCGGCCGTCGCCCATGGCCTCGCCAATAAACAGCGGGATTGTTTCGTGGTACATGCTGTTGCGGAAAAACACATAGCCCATGCCGCTCTGGCGGATCAGCGCCTCGGTATTGCGGCAAATATGCGCCGCATGGAAATGCGCCGATTCATGCGGAAACAGTGTACTGGTGTAAACGATTTCCTTCACCCCGCATTTCACTGCCGCATGCACTACGCGCGTTTCCTGCGCCATCGCACGCACGCCCGTGGCCGAAGCCGATATTTGCAGCAGCCTGTGCACGCCTGCCAGCGCCTTTTCCAACGACTCCTGATCTTCATAATCCGCCGTGCGTATCTGTATCCCCGACCCCGCATATTCGCTCAGCTTGTCCGCGTCCCGCACAATCGCGACGATGTTTTCCGGCGATGTCTTTTTCATCAAAAATGAAAGGGTGGCTTTCCCAAGGTTTCCGTTTGCTCCTGTAATGGCTATCATTGTTTTGTTTGTTTTGGTTTAAAGCAAAACTAGACCTCGCGCGTCCGTCAAAATAGAACAAAACCGACACAACCGATTTTTCGGTCCGGAGCCTTGATTTTTCGCAATCATCCTTAGATTTGAGCGAACGCGTCGGGCTTCGAACGTCACCCTTCCGAACCTCAACCAGCATTATGGAGAATTACAGTATCGTCATCTTTATCATGACAATCATGATCGGCCTCTCCGCCCTGGCCGACAGCGTCAGAATACCCTATCCTGTTTTGCTCATCACTGCCGGAATCGCCATTGGTTTCATTCCCACGTTGCCCGTGATCGAGCTCAATCCGGAAGTCGTGTTCCTGATATTCCTCCCGCCGCTGCTGTACGACGCCGCATTCAATATCAATTTTCAGGATTTCAGGACCAATATCAATACCATCGGCACGCTGGCCATTTCGCTTGTGTTCATCACGGCATCCGGCATTGCGGCTGTGGCCTACTACCTCATTCCCGGAATGACCTGGCCGCTCGCATTCGTGCTCGGCTCCATATTATCGGCTACCGACGCCGTTGCCGCCATGAGCATTACCAAAGGTCTCGGCCTTTCTTCCAAAACCAACACCATTCTGGAAGGTGAAAGCCTGGTCAACGACGCGTCTGCATTGGTCGCGTACCGCTTTTCCGTGGCCGCGGTGACAGGCTCGGCATTCATATTCTGGAAAGCCTCCGCCGAATTCGCCGTCGTGCTGCTCGGCGGCGCGATCGTCGGGCTGGTGATAGGGCGCATTCTGGGCGCTATCATCATGCGTATCCATCATAATGCGCAGGCCACCATCGGTATGATGTTCCTGATGCCGTTCGTCGCCTACCGGGTGGCGGAAGAGCTGGAAGTATCGGGTGTAACCGCCGTCGTCATCCTCGGCCTGGGCATTGCCGATTTCAGCAAGAAGGTGTTCCCTGACCGCCTCAAACAGCAATCCAAAACCATCTGGGAGATCATCATTTTCCTCCTCAACGGTCTCATATTCATATTAATAGGGCTGCAATTCCCCTACGTGATCAAAAACATCAGCAGCGAGCAGCTCCTCCCTTACATTGGTTATGCATTAATCATCACGATAATCGCCCTCGTCCTCCGCATGGTCCGCGTTTTCTGGCAACGGGCCAATCTTCAAAAAGGCTTCGAACGCGGCCATAAAAGAATCAGTGAAAGCGCCCTGCTCGATTTCAAAAACAGCCTCATTATCAGCTGGTCGGGCATGCGCGGCATCGTCTCGCTCGCCATCGCTATCGGTCTCCCCACCCACCTGCACGACGGCACGCCCTTCCCACTGCGCGACGCTATTATCTTCATTTCAGTAGCCGTGGTACTGTTTACGCTGATCGGACAAGGGCTGACGCTGCCCTGGATTGTGAAGCGGCTGGGAGATTAAATGTTTGATAATTCATCGGACGCCGCTTGCTGGTTCTCCGCACAGGAAAATAGCTCCAAAGTTCAAGTCTATCTAAGTTTAGTTCCATATCGATTTATGTCGACGTGGCCGGGGTAGCTTTTGCCTGCACTTCGGTTTGGCGACATTCACACATATTTCTAAACTTGATGATAATGAAAACACACATTTCTATTCGGACTACATTGTTATGGATACTTACGTTGCTTATGTGGTCAAGTCTCGACTCCATCGGGCAGGACCTTTACCACTTCGCAGATGAAACTCAATATCCAATTTACCTAAGCAGGAAGGTCGTGCTGGTCCAATATCACGATCGGAGTTTAATCCAGGACATTCCGGCTTTGACAAAAGTATATTCTACCTTTCCGGCCCGTCTATTTTAACCAATCCAATTAGAGTATGTAACGAACTCTACCTCACGGGTCTTCTTGATTTTGCACAGCCAAACAATCTGCGCTATATCAATCCCGCGGGAATACCGGCAGATCCCTTATATTCAAACCAGTGGGGGCACGCAAAAATGCAAATGCCCGAGGCCTGGGACATCACGACCGGCTGCTCTTCCATCAAGATCGCCATTATCGACAATGGAGTGCAATTAAACCATCCCGACCTTGCAGGCAATCTTGTGGTCGGCCTTGATGCAACGGGGAATGGGAATAATGGAGATGCAGTAGTCGGTGAGAACCCGCACGGTACCAAATGTGCCGGAATCGCCGCTGCTGCCAGCAATGCTATCGGCATTGCTGGCGCTGCTTATTCCCGCAAGATTGTACCCGTACGCGCGTATTCCACGCTGGGAGGAAATATAGCTACCGATGTATTTCTGGGCTATGCGGAAAAAAGAAACGACAACACCAGTTTCCATTGGAACGCACAAGGGTATAATAGAATCAACCCGGGTGTTTCGGGAGAGCTCGGATTGCAGTGGAAGAGAATCAGCTTGCTGGCAGAGTACAAAAGTAATCTTGCCGATACTTTCTCCAAAGGCTACAAGCTATCGACGGGAGGCGAGGTCAGGAGAAGCATCTTTCGCCAAGGATTGTCCATTAAAATGTCATTTCTCTTAACCCCTCTTCCACGCGAGAATTAATAGACAAAAAATTTTCAACAATTCCACTTTTCTTAACCTAGGTTAATGTTTACGTCTTCCCCCTGGTCTAGTTTTGTCATATCAAATCAAGCACAGCAAGACAAAACAAATATCAAATCTCAAAAACCTTTTAAGATCATGGAAACTCTGAATGTAATCGACCCAGCCAACGACCCTGCTATTTTTGAAGATGTAAAAACTTTCCTTAACGCGTTGAACTCGGGAGGCGGTACCCCGCTCGAACAACTTTCGCCCGCAGACGCACGTAATGTGCTCGTAGGAGCGCAAAATTCGGTGGAAGTGGATTTGTCGGGCATCGAAACCAGTGAAAAAACGATTACGCAGGACGGCCTTACGGTGAAACTCGATATCGTAAAACCAGCAGGCACCACCGAAAAACTGCCGGTGTTCATCTTCATCCACGGCGGCGGCTGGGTCCTGGGCGACTTCCCCACCCACAAACGCATTGTCCGCGACCTGGTGGTTTACTCCGGTGCAGCAGCGGTTTTTGTGAATTACACTCCGTCACCCGAAGCGAAATACCCGGTGGCGATCAATGAAATATATGCGGCAACGAAATGGGTGGCCGAGCATGGCGACGAAATCAACGTCGATGGCAGCAGGCTGGTAGTCGCCGGTAACAGCGTCGGCGGGGATATGGCAGCCGTAACGGCCCTGAAAGCCAAAGACAACAACGGCCCGGAAATCAAATTGCAGGTGCTGCTCTGGCCGGTAACCGACGCCAGTTTCGAGACAGGTTCCTACAACCAGTTTGCAGAAGGCCGCTTCCTGACCAAAAACATGATGAAATGGTTCTGGGATAACTACACCACCAACCCCGAGGAAAGAAAACACCGCTACGCTTCCCCATTGCAGGCTACCACCGAACAATTGCAGGGCCTGCCACCTGCCCTGGTGCAAACAGCCGAAAACGACGTGCTGCGCGACGAAGGCGAAGCATATGCACGCAAACTGGAAGCCGCCGGCGTTAAAACCACGCTGGCAAGATACCAGGGCCTCATCCACGATTACGGCTTGCTGAACCCGCTGGCCCACGTACCCGCCGTACAAGGCGCGCTTCTCCAAGCAGGCGCCGCCATCCGCGAGGCTTTGAAATAGTTTTTTAGAACATACTACTACACGGAAACGGGTTATGCGATAGTGTAACCCGTTTTTTACTTTCAAACATTCTTATTTATCAGATTATCAGTTTATTATAAATATTTTTAAAAAATATAAGAAAATATCGTGAAGATATTGGTCGTTTTTTGTGTCTGGAAATAGAGTAAGCGGTTAAATTGCCGCACCTAAATCCTTACAGTGATTCTATGACGCAAAGACAAACCGGGGTGATCGCCGTATTTTCAGGCTATCTGCTCCTCGCCATCACAGTTTACCGATGGCAGCTATTCACACACTTTACATCGACGGTCCTGCTATTCAAAGCGCTGGTACCCATTGCATTTGTATTTTTTTGCTGGTCGGTTACCCGCTTGCTGAAATGGCCGTTCTGGACGGCGCTACTCATACCGATGGTTCTCGAAGCGGCTTCCTATTGCTACATCAGGCATACCATCGAGGTCAACCAGGATACCGACCGGCATGAGGTAGGCGTGCTCTCGCGGTGGATCAACTACCGGGATGTCATCCAGTTCAACCGGAATTTCGCCAGCTACTCGCCCGACCTTGGCTATGTGCTCCGTCCCCACAGCGAAGGGGTACATTCAAGCCTGGAATATAGTAATGTATTTAAAATCAACAGCTTCGGTGTCCGTGACGATGAAGCTTCGCTCGACAACCCGAAGCTCGTTTTCCTGGGCGATTCTTTCACTATGGGCTGGGGCGTGGACGAAAACCAGACCTATGCCGACCTTACCGGCCGGAAACTGGGCGTCAAAACGCTCAATGCAGGCATTTCGTCGTACGGTACTTACCGCGAAATGCTGCTTTTCTCCAAAATGAAAAGGGATTCCGTAAAACTCGTGGTACTGCAATATTGCGATAACGACCGTGAAGAAAACGAAGCACGCAACGAGCCTCAGAATCAACCGCAGCTCCTGACGGCCACGACATTCGCAAACACGGCTACTTTCAATCGCATCAACGAAACCTACTATCCGATGCGATATACCTACTTTTTTGTTCGGGAAAAGGACCTGCTGAAACGTATATGGACAAGCCCGATAGCAGTATTTTCCGAAATCGGCGGCGCGTTATCCTCATGGATTAATGGTCGGCAGCTCAACATTGTGACACCTCCGGACATTAAAACACCTGCCGAAACGAAGCCTCACGTCACGTATTTCTTCAAATCGCTCGCCAAAATCCGGAAGATTTACAAAGGGAATATCGTGGTAATGCACCTCGACGGCCGCTACACCCGCCCCGAAATGATCCGTGCATTCGAGGCGGAGGCGAAGCGTACCGGCGATGAACATTTGTTTTTCCTGCATACCGACGAGCTCCTCAAAGCGCAGGACTATTATCCCGTCGACGGGCATATCAGAGCATCGGGACATGCGAAAATTTCGGACGCATTGGTAAAAATGATCGAAAAGCAGCTGCTGCTCACGCGCTGATGCGCTGCATGCGTTCCCCGAAAATACCGATGATTTCCTTCGTTTTCCGACGGCTTACAGCTGCCTCATTGCCGCAGCGCATTTTAAGGGCGCGGCCGTCTTCCGCACAGCCGATCACATAGTTGGAATTGACGATAAAGGATTTGTGCACGCGAATGAAGTTACTATCGAGCTTGCAGGCAAGCCATTTGAGCGTTTTACAAATCAGATATTTCCTTCCCGTACATGTGTATACGTAGGTGTAATTCCCATCGCCTTCGAGAAATGTAATGTGCTCGGCACCGAGGGTGAATGTCCGGCCCATAAAATGAACTGAAATGTGCGCATGACGGACTTCTGTGTGTGGCTGCCCGGCAAGCAAGCTGATAGTACTCATAGTTCGATTAGTATAAAGGTGTAGTAGTGATATTACATTTCAAAACTAATATGCGTCGAACCGCCCGTGTAACCGACTACACATCGGGCGGGTTTGGGTTTAAACCCGGCGAAGGCCAACCTAAATCCGGTACCATGCTGCGGGTATCTGGCGGGAAATGCCTATGTTAGAACCGTCGCAAAACAGCCGTCGGCCATTGGCCTCCCTTTATGGACCTGATTCTCTACCTGAAACAACATATTGTATTATCCCCCGAAATGGAAGTGCAGGTGCAAAGCGCTTTCAAAACAGAGGATTTACCCAAAGGGCATCGGCTGTTATCGCCCGGCAATTTTTCGCAAAAGGTATTTTATGTCGAAAAGGGCGTTGTGCGTACCTATTATATCAAGGACGGTAAGGACATTACCCATTCTTTTCTGTTCGAGGAGTCTTTCTTCGTTTCGATCGAGAGCGCTTTTTTCAACAGCCCGTCGCCCTATGGCGCGGAGGTTTTGGAACAAAGTACCATCCGCACCATCCCCTATCAGGACCTGGAAAAGTTCATCGACGGCTCCCAGCCATTACAGAAACTAAGTCGGCTGGTGATGATCAATGCCGTGAAAACATTTTCCGATAAATTGTACTCGATCCAGTTTCAATCGGCCCAGGAACGGTACAACTCGATGCTTGATAAATTTCCGGACATCATGCTGCGTGTGCCGCTGGGGCATATTGCGTCGTACCTGGGTATCACGCAGGAAACGCTGAGCCGCATTCGGGCGGGAAGAGTTTGACAATTTTTCAATTTTGGGTTACTTTTTGATTTAGATCAAAAGCATTGCCATCAATCGGGGCCAATTTTGCACCAGGATATTAAACCTAACGGTCGTCCATTCTTATGAAAAGCAATCCTATCTATCTCATTGCCACGATGGCTGTGCTCGCGGGCTGCAACAAAGCCGCCGATCAGGCCAAATCAGTTGAAAAGCCGCTCCCGGTCGTTACCCGGCAGGCACAGAACATCACCGCCAACAACCAGATCTCCGTCAGCGGCAACATCGAGGGCAACAAAACGGTCCGCCTAGGCTTTATGGTGGGCGGAAAAATTAACTACATCGCCGCCGCGGAAGGCCAGCTTG
>CAMLNK010000126.1 GCA_946481035.1 uncultured Dyadobacter sp.
CCAGATTTTTATATTCAAAAACGGAACTTTTGACAGCCATTTCAAGGAGCGGATACCCATAGGCGTTCTTGCGAAGCTGGGGCTGGAATTCCGCAATGTATTTTTTTAATTTATCAGGCTTACCATTCATTATAGCCTTGGCCATTTTGTCTCTTTCTTTCTCTTCAAAAAACGGCTTCGCGTCTATCATATTCACGATCCCTCTTTTGAACCTGCTGATGGATGAACCGAACTGCATCCAAAAAAGCGGGACCGCGACCAGGGCGAATGCAGTGTATCTGCTCCACTTATAAGGAAGCAGATTGAGTGTGATCAATACGACCAGCACCACAATTGCCAGATAGTAAAATAATCTCCCCATGCCCGAGGAAGCGTCGCCGCCTTTTGCAGGGAACAACGTTTCGAGCATTACCAATACGAAAAGCACGCTGATCACCACCCAGGTGATGATGGTAGCTATTTTCAGGTAGTTCATGAAAGGGAGATAGAGCGGTTTCGAATAGAGATTTCGCCTTAAATTAACCAAAAGCAGGCTGGAATTGCATCATTGCCCTGAAAACAGGCTGTCCGGAGTTACTCTGAAAACCATCCCCATTGAACTTGTATACCTGGTAACGGTCTGTGAAAACGCCGTTTCCGGTGTAATCGAACGAATCGATATCGGCAACCCGATAACCCTTGCCATTGACGAAAACCTTACCCTGATCCTTGTAAAACGAGGTTTTCTGCCATTTACCAATGTATCTGAAATGGCCGGCGTCGTCGGATATTACCTGATCTCCGAAATAAACGCGCTGACTGTCCTTGCTCAGGTGCTCGTCGAGGCATTTGAAATTCCGGGCATCGGCAGAGAGGAGATGATTGGCTTTGAAAACATGGCGATCGTCGCGGCCAAGATCAGCACCCAGGATTTGGAAGTATACCGGATTGGCACCCGGAATGCATTTACCGCGGAAATAGACATTCTCAAAATCTCGTGCGTAAAGCGAAGGTTCCGATTGACCCACCGAACCGGCGGTCAGTATTTGGAAAGTCCTGGCATTGGCATCGGCGATCAGCGATTTGCGACCATCGTTTTCAGTGTAATAAACCAGTTTGTTTTCGATCCGGTAAATGTCGAAAGACGGTGATGGCGCGAAAGATTCGGAAGTAGGGCGGAGCAGGAACAGGCTTGCCACGACGAGGGTCAGGCATACGCTGGTTATAAGGAGCAGGATGAGCATGATGAAATAGGATGAGGTTAAGTGTGATAAGGATTATTTTTCATGGCGTAGAATCGAGCCGCAAAAGTGCACACCGGGGCAAGTAACGTCCAGTTTTATTGATGCAACGGCAACTATCGACTATTTACCGGTAAATCATTGATTTTTCGGCTTTGTGAAAAACCTCATTTCGGCCATTCTGAGGCACTTGCGGCTTTTTGCCGATAAATAAATGAGCTAGTACAGTTGTAGAGAATTGACGTATTTGGTCTTTAGATCGCACATATCAGCCGCGAATCGTCAATGAAAATCCTGTCAGCAGTGATGCTCTTCTTCAAAAAGCCGGTCTGTTTTGTATCCCTTGTAGTCCTCTGTTTGTTCGGCGGGCACCTGGGCGCGCAGACGCTGTTTCAGAACATCAGGTGGCAGGACGGGCTTAGCGCAAAACAGATCCGATGTTTGCATAAAGATTCTTCCGGGTTTCTCTGGATAGGCACCTCGGCAGGGCTCGATCGCTACGACGGCGCGGTCGTGCAGCGGTTTCATGATGCAAACGGCGGACAAAAACATTTTGTGAATGCCATATTACCCTTCAAAGGCGAAGACACCCTCATGTTGGGACTTCGCCGCGGGGTCCTTCTTTTTGATAAAAAAAGCAGCAGGTTCTCGCGTGACCCCCGGTTCGAAATGCTTGCGCAAAAATATATTGTGCGCATACGCGCGGACGGGCAGGGGCGCATCTGGATCGGCACGTCGGATGGGCTTTATTTATATGACCATCAAAAGTTAAAACCGCTCACAGAAGCATTTCCCGAAGCCAGCAAATTCGATTTCTCGGGTTTTCAACTCACTTACATGATCTACGACACGCTGAGGCGTGGGTTATGGGTAGGAGGTAATCGGCCGCTTTTCGTGGATTGCAAGGCAAACCGGGTCTATTTCAAAGGCAACAACCCATTGAAAAGCCCGCTGCTGGAATCGGAAAATGTGAATGCCATCGCGCTGGACGGCCGGGGTAATGTGTGGTACGGCTGCGATACCGAGCCCACATTGAATTATTGGGACTATCGCACGGGCAAGCTGGACAAGCACTACGAGCTGGACGGCAAGCTGATCGGCGAGGGATGCAATTTTATTTTTATCGACCGCCAGGATAGGCTGTGGGTTTCTACCTGGCTGTTTGCGGCATTCCTGAAAGAACCGGGGGAGCCGTTTCGTAAGGTAGAATATAGTCAGGATCAGGCGTATACGATTGCGTACGGGCACTTTCGGGATGCTATCTCCGATGCCCAAGGCAATGTGTGGCTCGGTACGATCAACGGCGTGAGCAAAACGTTGCCCAAGAATCCCATCGAGGCCATTTACAAACTGCCCAGTTTTACTTTTTTCCTCGAAAGTACTTTCGCCCATGCCAATTCCATCACTGTCGAGGGCAAGACGCTCATCGCCTGTAAGGAGGATGGTGTGGTGTTCTATAATATGGTTGACCGCACTTTTCGTAAATACGTCACTCCCAGCAAAAGGCTGCGGAATAATAGGGCCGTAATGACGGCCAAAGTGGGCGATACATGGTGGTTTGCCGGCTTCGACGGCATTTATTCCCTATCGCCCGGGCAGTCTGTATTGCAGCGTTTTGACCAGATGAAGAAGGGGCTGTCGTCATACCAGGCACCTTTTGTTTTTTTGGACAAACAGGGTAATATCTGGTTTGAGATCGATGGCGATGCATTTTACCGCTATAACCCGGTAACCAAAGTCTGTGACCGCTTTGATGGCACCGATCCGAAATACGGGCTGTTTCAATTTGCCAACTCACAGGCATTCGTACTGCTTTCCAATGGCGATATCCTTTTTGCTGTGGAGGGAAAAGGGTTGCTACGCTACGACCATTCTTCCGGGCGCTTCAATACCCTGGCGGCGCCTGAACTGGCCGAGGAGTACATATATGCCATGCACGAAAGCAAGACCGGCGATATCTGGGCGGCATCCACGGCCAACGGATTGATGAAAATCGATGCCAATGGCAAGGTTATCAAGACGATCAGTACCAAAAACGGCCTGCCGTACGACCAGGTTTCATCACTGGATATCGACGACAATGGCGTGGTATGGGCTGCTACGCGTGAAGGCTTGGCGGCCTATGACCCTGTTAGCAACAACGTCAGCAAAGTCGAGCTGGATCTCGGCAAAACGTTGCAGGATTACTGGAACTACGTAACGGTGGCCGGGGGGAAAATCTATGCCGTTATGCTCGATCACGTCGTGGTGATCAATCCGCAGCATTTCGCTTCCGTACCCGTGCAGAAGCCGCCTGGCATTACGTCCGTCAAAGTTTTCGGGCAGGAGCGGATCAGGGGCCTTACCGGGGGCCTGCTGGAATTGAAGCCGGACGAGTCGTTCGTTACTTTCCAGTATGCCTCCCTCAGCCACAGGGATATTCCTTCACTTCAATACAGCTACCAGCTCGTAGGGCTGGACAATGACTGGGTAGTGGCGGGCCGCAATATCACCGCGTCTTATACCGGCCTGCTTCCCGGTGACTATGTTTTTAAAGTAAGAAGCACCGACGAGAACGGCCGTTGGATGAAGACCGCCGAAACGCTTAAAATTAGGGTTTTGCCGCATTGGTGGCAGACGTGGTGGTTTGTGATTGGTTGTACGGTGGTCGTCGTGGGCATTTTGTATTGGGTTTATCAGGTTTACACCAGAAGGCTCCGGAAAAAGGACCTCGACGACACGATCGAGTATTTTGCCAACAGCGTCTATGGCGACAACTCCGTCAACGAAATATGCTGGGATATTGCCCGGAATTGTATTTCCAAGCTGCATTTTGAAGATTGCGTAGTTTACCTTCTGGATAAGGAAAGCGGCAAACTCATTCAGAAAGCCGCCTATGGGCCGAAAAGTCCGAAGGAATATGAAATTCTTAATCCGATTGAAATACCGGTAGGCGAGGGTATTGTGGGGGCTGCCGCGGCTACGGGCACACCACAGATTATCAGCGACACATCAAAAGATCCCCGCTATATTATCGATGATCAGGCGAGAGCGTCGGAACTGGCGGTGCCTATCCTGCATGAAGGGCAGGTGATCGGTGTCATCGATTCGGAGCACCCGCGCAAGAATTTTTACAACCACGACCACATACGCGTGATCTCGACGATAGCGGCTATCAGCGCCAACAAAATTACCGAGGCGATGGCCCGCGCGCAGGCCGAGCGGCAGGAGATTATGCTGCTGCGGATCAATAAGATGCTCGCCGAAAGCCAGCTGATGGCCTTACGCGCACAGATGAACCCGCATTTTATTTTCAACTGCCTCAATAGCATCCAGGAATGCATTGTAACCAAAAAATACGCCGAAGCCAGCAAGTACCTCAACAAGTTCGCCAAGCTTTTCAGGCTGGTGCTCAACAATTCGGGCAGAAACCTGGTGACGATCGCGGAAGAAAAGGATGTTCTGGAACTCTATCTCGAATTGGAACTGATGCGTTTCGGGCAAGGGTTTACCTATTCCATTGAGTTGGACCCCGAACTGGAAGACGATTATGTGCGGCTGCCATCGATGCTGCTGCAACCCTTTGTGGAGAACGGTTTATGGCATGGGCTCATGCACAAAGAAGGCGAAAGGCATATGAGTATCAGGTTTTTCCTGATCGGGCCGGAGCTGTTTGCCTGCGAAATCGAGGACAATGGTATCGGACGGAAAAAGTCGGCCGAAATCAGGGCAAATTCCTCGCGTACGCGGGAACACGAATCGCGTGGAATACGTATCTGTGAAGACCGGATCGACGTCCTTGCCCGCCAGGGCAACCACGCCAGCCTGGAAGTGATCGACCGCTACGATGCTGCCGGCAATGCGACCGGAACGCTTGTCAGAATAGAATTATCTACCTACTTATATCAGACTTAGACAATGATCAAAGCACTAATTGTTGACGACGAGCCGAAATCAAGAAACGTGCTGGCGCATTACATTGAAACCTATGTGGAGGAGATCCGTGAAGTAAAGCAGGCCGAATCAGTGGATATCGCGCTCGAAACTTTAAAAACGTTCCGCCCGAATATCGTTTTTCTGGATGTGGAAATGCCCGGTAAAAACGGCTTCGATTTCCTCAGGGCTTTAAAAGAGCCTGCTTTCGAAGTCATATTTACCACCGCGTATAACCAATATGCCGTGCAGGCGATCCGGTTCAGCGCATTGGATTATCTGCTCAAACCGGTCGATCCCGACGAGTTGCGGGCGGCTGTGGACCGCTTTCTGAAAAAGCAGAACATCCATCAGAATCCGGTGCTGTTTGATAACCTCGTGCGCAACATCGCGCACAAGCGGGCAAGCGAGTTCCGGTTGGCAGTGCCTTTTTTGGACGGCGTGTCGTTTTTTACCCTCGATCAGATCGTGCGTTTGCAAGGGGAGGGTAATTATACCAACATCTTTATCAAAAGCCGCAAGCCCGTTCTGGCCAGCAAGACTTTGAAATACTACGAGGAAATGCTGACCGAATTTGGGTTCATACGGACGCACAAGTCCCATTTGGTCAATCCCAAATTTATTGCAAAACTCATGGCTGACCACGATTTGGTAGAACTACTGGATGGCAGCCGTGTAGAAATATCGAGACGTAAAAAAGAGGAAGTGCTTTTACAATTGCCCCTCGGGAACCAGCCACTCGATAAGTGAAACTGTCCGTTAAATCACAATTGTCGTACTTTCAAGTATCGCGCCTTTTCTTTGGAGCCATCGAATTCTATTGGTTATGGCGATATTGGCGATACGTGCAGGGCAAATGTTGCTCATTTTATTACTGGCATTTCTGATCATTGGAGGGCTTTGGTTCGCCTTGCGGTTCCGCCGCACCATGCGGCTGCTCGGTGGCGGCGAAATCCGGGGCGGGCAGGTGGCCGATGCCGTCGTACTGCTTTCAGAAGAGCATCGCGGCTCCTACCTTCAGGGCGAAACCTATTACACATTTCAGTTGCATGTGAAGCCGGCGAGGGGCCGCAATTTTGTGACGGAAGTCCACGCATTGCGCGAACAACTTACCCGCATACCCCAGGCCGGCGACCACGTTTCGGTCAAATACAACTACTCGGGCCGCAAGCGCACGGTGGTGCTGAACCTCGACAGCATCGGTACTGCCTAGCATTGATTATTTGGTTATCCTGAACCAGTCATAATCGGCATACCCGGAATCATTGGTCTGTGTTTCGCGGGTGCAGAACAGCCCGACCTTCGCACCGATCCATCTTCCTACTTCTGCCTGAAAGGTTTCACCGGTCGTTTTAAAATGGGTACCATCTTCGCTGAACCCAAACTCGCATTTGCCGCCCTTGCTTACCTTCACACGCAAATGCAGGTTCGTTTCGGGTTTGAACTCCGTCAAAACGCGCTCGGTTTCCGTTTTACCGTCGGACGCCTTCTGGCAAACAGCGTAGATCAGTTCCGTTTTATTTTTTCCGCTTCTCAGATAAATACCTGCATAGCTCTGCCCCATGATCACCAATCCTGTCTTTTCATTGGTCAGATTGGTATTTGGGGTAAATTGCAGCCTGGTAGTAACCGTGAACTCCTCCGCCGGAAATTTTTGCAGGAGTACATTCGGGACATCCCAAAGATTTTTGGCATTCTCCGCTGTTTTGTAAGAATATAATCTCAAAAAACCGGCCGTCGGCATGGCCCAGGTGCCTTTCGGATTGGCTTGCCATTGCCATTGTTTCCCTAATGCAGGCTCGCTGAATTCGTCGGATTCAGGCGGGGTGGCAATGGGGTGTTTTTTGCTGGTTAATGGTTTGGTGTAGGTCAACACGGGATCGCCGATGCCGTCGCCGTCCGGATCAGCGCCGATCACCGGCCAGTCGTTCACCCATTTCATCGGCTGCAAATGCACGACGCGGCCGTATTCGTTTTTATCCTGAAAATGCAGGAACCAGTCTTCCGATTTGCCATTAACCGGGCTGGTAGTCACCCAGGCGCCCTGGTGCGGTCCGTTAATGCCCGATTTCCCTTCGGCCATTACCACTTTTCTTTCGTAGGGGCCGTACACATTTTTGGAGCGCAGCACAATTTGCCAGCCCGTCGCAACACCTCCGGCCGGTGCGAAAATGTAGTAATAGCCATTCCGTTTGTAAAACTTCGGTCCCTCAACCGTCGGATCGATTTTATGCCCGTCATACACGAGCACGCCTGCGTCGGTAACCCGGGTGCCTTCCACATTCATTTTCTTCACGGTGATCACGCTCTTGATGCCCGCGCGGCTGCCCGCCCATCCGTGTACGAGGTAAACCTGGCCGTCGTCGTCCCAAAGCGGGCATGGATCGATGAGCCCCTTGCCGCCTTCCACGAGTACCGGCTCGCTCCACGGCCCGGCAGCGTTTTTGGCTTTAATTACATAAATACCAAAGTCCGGGTCGGGATAATAAATGTAGAACTCGCCTTTGTAAAAGCGTATTGCCGGTGCCCACACGCCGTTTCCATGCTGGGTTTTTTCGAAATGTTCGATCGGGACCTGCCGGGGCAATGCATGGCCGAGCAATGTCCAGTTAACCAGGTCTTTGGAATGCAGAATAGGCAAGCCTGGAATTGCATCGAAGCTGGATGCGGTCATGTAGTAGTCTTCGCCCACGCGGCAGGCATCCGGGTCGGAGTAATCGGCGTGGAGAACCGGGTTTTTGTAGCGGCCGTCCTGTAAATCGGCGACCCAGGTTTCCGAAACGGCCGTTTTCGAAATGGAAGTTTGTGAAACTGCGGTTTGCGTTTTTGTATTCGGAATGGGCTTGTTTTGCCCAAAAGCAGAAGTCGCCAGCATTGCGCCGGCGACCCAATAGTACTTATTTACCTTCATGAATAACCAGGCTTTTCTCCTGTGCTCCCTTTGAAAATTCCTTTACTTTTTGTGCTTTCGAAGCGTCGGTGTGGGCGATGCTGATATTCTGGCTGCGTTCGCCGGTGACTGAAATGAGCGTTTCGCTGTGATCGTTGTATTCCAGTTTGTCGAACGTGATGTTCGTGGTGTTATCGGCAAGAATAACAGGCTTCGAATGTTTGGTGATCAGTTTCACATTCTTGAAGCTGATCTTGTCGGCGTCGGTGAGTTCTACGCCGGTTTCGGCCGAAAGCACCATGTTTTCCATTACAATGTTCCGCACGGGCATTTCAGGCAGGCCGCGAACAAAAACACCCTTGGTAGCGCCATTGCATACGATGTTTTCAAATTTCATATCCCTGAAAACCGGCGTACCCTCATTCACGACCGGACGCATATCCCGCTCACCGTCCGTCGCGAACTTGACGAAATAGTACAGGTCAAAAAATATCGCTTCCTGCTTGATATCCTTCATATTGATATTTCGCGCATAAATCTTCTCC
>CAMLNK010000127.1 GCA_946481035.1 uncultured Dyadobacter sp.
GATCGGTAATGTAAAAGAACGCATTACCCAGATCCGCAAGAGCCTGCCCGATGGCGTGGTGATCGAGCCGTTTCTGGATCGGACCAAGTTGGTGAACAATGCAATAGGCACTGTCTCGAAAAACCTGATCGAAGGTGCATTGATCGTCATTTTTGTGCTGATCCTCTTGCTCGGAAACATGCGGGCGGGGCTCGTGGTGGCGTCGGTAATCCCGCTGGCAATGCTTTTCGCGGTGAGTATGATGAACCTCTTCGGCGTTTCGGGTAACCTGATGAGCCTCGGAGCAATCGATTTCGGGCTGATCGTCGATGGTGCGGTCATTATCGTGGAAGCCACTTTACATCACATTGTTTCCAAACGGTACACGCACCGACTATCACAGGACGAAATGGACCGGGAAGTGTACGAATCGGCTTCCAAAATCCGCAATTCGGCCGCATTTGGTGAAATCATCATCCTGATCGTTTACCTGCCGATACTCGCCCTGGTGGGGATCGAAGGCAAGATGTTCAGGCCGATGGCGCAAACGGTCAGTTTTGCGATCCTCGGCGCATTTTTCCTTTCATTAACCTATGTTCCTATGATGTCGGCGCTGTTTTTAAGCAAGAAAAACGAGTACAAGCCGGGCATATCCGACCGGATTGTCGGCTTTTTCCGCCGCATTTATGTTCCGGCGCTCCATTTCTCATTGCAAATGAAGTGGCTCGTTTCGCTGCTTGCGCTGGCCATGCTCGGCGGAAGCTTCTGGCTGTTTACCCGGATGGGCGGCGAGTTTATCCCGCAGTTGGATGAAGGGGATTTCGCCGTAGAAATGCGGGTGCTTACCGGCAGCTCGCTTTCCGAAACCATCGACGCCATGCGAAAGGCCGCCGCGGTACTCCAAAAGAACTTCCCGGACGAAGTGGTGGAGGTGGTCGGCAAAATCGGTTCATCCGAAATCCCGACCGATCCGATGCCGGTCGAAGCAGGAGATATGATGGTGATTTTGAAAGAAAAATCGCTTTGGAAAAAGGCTGAAAACGGGGAGGAGCTAGCCGGGAAAATGCACGCCGTACTTTCCGAATCCATCGCCGGGGTCACATTTGGTTTCCAGCAGCCTATCCAGATGCGTTTCAACGAACTCATGACGGGCGTGAAGCAGGATGTGGCAATCAAGATTTTCGGGGAGGATCTCGACGAGCTCGCGCGCCAGGCCGCGCGTATAGGTAAGCTCGCAGGCGCGGTGCGCGGGGCGGAGGATATTTACGTGGAAGCGGTAACCGGCCTTCCGCAAATCGTAGTCCGTTTCGACCGTGATAAACTGGCGCAGTTTCACATTGCTGTCGCCGATGCGAACCGCGCATTGAATGCCGCATTTGCAGGTGCGGGGGCGGGGCTGGTTTTTGAAGGTGAAAGGCGGTTCGACCTTGTGGTACGTCTGCAAAAATCCGACCGCCAGACTATCGACGACGTCCGTGGCCTGTTTGTCACGAATGCCGAAGGTCAGCAGGTGCCGCTTGACCAGATCGCAACCATTGAAATGAAGACCGGCGCCAACCAGATCCAGCGCGAAGATGCCAAACGCCGCATTACCGTCGCATTCAACATACGTGGGCGTGATGTGGAAAGCATTGTGAATGAGCTTAGTGCACGCATCGACCGGGAAATTAAGCTGCCGCCGGGCTATTTTGTGACCTATGGCGGTCAGTTTCAGAATTTGCAGGAGGCCAACAGCCGTTTGGCCGTGGCGGTACCGGTCGCGCTCCTGTTGATTTTTGTATTACTCTATTTCACATTCCACTCGCTGCGGCAGAGCTTGCTGGTGCTCACGGCCATTCCGTTTTCGGCGGTTGGCGGCGTGCTGGCGCTCTGGGTGCGGGATATGCCGTTCAGCATTTCGGCCGGGATCGGCTTCATTGCGTTGTTCGGCGTGGCGGTGCTGAATGGTATTGTACTGATCGCGGAGTTCAACTCACTGCGAAAATCGGGTGAGACGGATTTGCGCAAAGTGATTTTCGGAGGGACCGACACCCGTTTGCGGCCGGTATTGATGACGGCCCTCGTGGCCTCGCTCGGGTTTCTGCCGATGGCGTTGTCGTCGAGTGCGGGTGCGGAAGTGCAGCGCCCGCTTGCGACGGTGGTGATCGGCGGGCTGGTGTCGGCTACATTGCTGACGTTGCTGGTGCTTCCGGTTTGGTACGGGATCGTTGAAAAGCGCTGGGGATCGGGCCGCGGGGGGAAAATGGCCGTAGCAGCGATCGTAACAATGCTTGCAATCCTGCTGCCGGGCCGTGTAAGTGCCCAGCAGGGAGAGGTAACAAGGAAAATCACACTCCGCCGGGCGATCGATGAGGCGTTGGAACGTAATCCGGTAATCAAAGGGGATTTGTACCGCGTTGGTTATCAGCAAGCCCTGATGAAAACGGCCGCCGATCCGGGCAAAACGGACCTGGTGTGGATGGGCGGGCAATACAACAGCATCAAGTTTGACAATCATTTTCTGTTATCCCAAAACCTGCCGAACCCGGCAGCGGTAGCGAAGCGCAAATCGCTGCTGTCGGAAGAACTGAATGGCGCAAAGGCGGAAATGGAGGTTACCAAGGCGGAACTTGTGAAGCAGGTTAAGGTCAATTATGAGCAGCAGGTGCTGTTGAAATCGAGGCAGAAACTGCTGGCCGCCGAGCTGTTTCGTGCCGAACGTTTTGTAAAAGCGGCTGAAATGCGTTTCAAAACCGGGGAGACGAATCAATTGGAATATGCTACGGCGCAAAGCCAGCTGGGGGACGTCCGTGCCCAGACCATACGAAACCAGGGCGAACTGCTGAATTTGCAGCGCGCATTACAAACCCTGGTGAATGGGAGCGGCTTGGCCGAAGCCGAAACCGATTCGCTCACCCGCAGGAATCTCGCCCTGCCCGCGCCCGACACCGCCGCGCTGAGCGCCAACCCGTACCTGCGCTATCTCGCGCAGCAAGCGGTGATCGGCAGTAAGCAAACGGCCGTGCAAAAGACCGCTTTACTGGCCGGGTTCAATATCGGGTATTTCAACCAGTCGCTTACGGGCTTCCAGAACACCGGCAATGGCGAAGTTTTTTACGGCGCGGGCAAGCGCTTCCAGGGCGTGCAGGTGGGTGTGCAGCTGCCGATTTTCAATGGCGCTTCCAAAGCGCGGATAAAAGCGTCGGAAATGGGTGAGCTGCTTGCGCGGAACCAGGTCGAGACGGCCCGGTTGCAGTTGGGCAGCGACTTGGCACAGGCGATCCGTAGCCTGGAAACAGCCCGTGAAAACCTTGATTTGTATGAAACAAGTACACTCGTACTGGCCGCTACCATTCAAAGCAATGCCACCAAAGCTTACGAATCGGGTGAGATCGGGTACATCGAGTACGGGCAGGCGTGGAATCGCGCAGTGGGCATACGCCTGAACTGGCTCGATTTGCTCAATGCTTACAATCAGTCGGTTATCCAAATTGAATATCTTTTAAATGAGCAGTAATCCGAACAGATCGATGAAAAATATAGTATTAGGACTGGTTCTTTTCCTGGGAATGGGCGCCTGCAAACAGCAGAGCGAAAAGGAAACCGAAGAGGCCGGGGCAGCGCATGCCGCCGAAGAAACCAGCTATGTGGAACTGACGGAAGCGCAATACAGAACCGCGGGAGTGGAGACGGGCGGGTTTTCTGTCCGGAAACTGAGCGGAACGGTTGCGGCGAACGGGGTAATCGACATTCCGCCGCAGAACCTGGTTAGTATTTCGGCGCCGCTGGGTGGTTTTGTGCGGAAATCGGAGCTTTTGCAGGGTATGAAAGTGCAGAAAGGCGAGGTACTCGCGGTGATCGAAAACTCGGATTTTATCCCCATTCAGCAGGATTACCTCGAAACACGCAGCAAGCTGGAATATGCCGAGCAGGAGTACCAGCGCCAGAGCGAACTCAGCAAGGAGAATATCAACGCGCAAAAAGCATTACAGCAATCGGCTTCGGAAATGAAAATGCTGCGGGCAAGGCTGGCAGGCTTGAAGGAGCGCGTCCGCACGGCCGGCGTCGACCTGGCTGGGTTGGAAAAGGGTAATATCACGAGTATAGCGTCCATTCGCTCGCCCATTTCCGGTTCGGTGACGGTCGTGAATGTGAACCTGGGCAAGTATGTGAACCCCACCGACGTGATGTTCGAGATCGTGGATACCGACCATTTGCATGTGGAACTGTCTGTTTTTGAGCAGGATATTCCAAAAGTTAAGCTGGGGCAGCTGGTGCGGTTCCGGGTGAGCAACAATCCTACACAGGAAGCTTTGGCCAAAGTTTACCTCATTAACCAGAAAATCAACGACGACCGCACGGTGCGCGTACATTGCCATCTTGAAAATGAGGACCACAGCCTGCTGCCGCAGAATTTTGTAAAAGCCGTTATCGAAACAGGCGCCAACCCGGTAAATGCATTGCCGGACGAGGCCATAGTCGATTTTGAAGGGAAGTCTTATGTGTTTATCAAAGACCCGAAAGGCGAAAGGAGCTTTGAAATGCTGGAAATTACCAAAGGCATCTCGGAAAATGGGTTTACGGAGGTGAAAATGCCGACAGCAAATACTGAAAGCCCGCAGTTTGTTTTGAAGGGCGCCTATGCATTGCTATCCAAACTGAAAAACGCGGACGAAGAAGAAGGACATTAGGTATGACCGGCCTGTGGCTGCGGTTGGGCATTGGGGCTGCAAATCAGGCCCTGATGCCCTTCACGAGCATTTGTACAGTTGCCAAAACGTGATCCATATTTGTATAATCGTTGGTCACTTTCGAAAACATGACCCCGCCTTCGATCAATGCAATGATGGAAATGGCCATTTCCTCCGCATTGACCCCCTTGCGGAATTCGCCGGCTTCGGTACCTTTTTCGATGAGGCTAACCAGGCTCTTTTTCCAGCTGAACAGCGCTTTGGCCGCACTCAATTGGAGCGGAATATTGGTATCGTCGGCTTCCACGGCCGTATTCAGGATCGGGCAGCCACCTCGGTCGCCTACTTTCGTGATCACGTCTTTGTAAACGCGGCCGTAAACCATCAGTTTTTCAAAATACGTCCCGGCCTTATCCAGTTGCGCCTGAACGGTGCTGAAAACCTGCGACCGGTTGTATTCAAATACCGCCAGGGCCACTGCTTCCTTGTTTTCGAAATTTCCGTAAATGCTGCCCTTCGTGAGGCCGGTAGCTTCGGTAATATCCGACATGGAAGTGCCGGCATACCCTTTCCGATTGAAAATCTCAGCGGTTTTTTCAATGATAAAGTTCCTGGTACGCTCGGCTTTGCTTGTTCCTGTGTTCATAGTACAAATATACCAATCGGTATTTATTTTTCCAAGTGTTTGTGCAATGTGTTTTGAATCAGGTGTTTATTAGGTGATAGGCGGCGCCAGTGCGGGAAGGATTTTGCCGCGCAATTCCCCGAAGCCGATCCTGATATCTCCGTTTTGCCCGAACCCGCGTATGATCACTTCGTCATGATCTTCCAGAAAGCGCCTTTCGACATCGTTACGGAGTTTTACGGCCTGTGTTCCATTCAGGGTAGCTTCGAGCAGGCAACCTTTTTGGGAGATCTCACTGCCGCTGATCGTGCCGGTGGCAAGCAGGTCGCCCGTTTGCAGGTTGCAGCCAGTGATGGTATGGTGGGCGATTTGCTGCGCGGCGGTCCAGTAAATGTTGCGCGCATTGGTTTGGCATACTAAAACCTCATCTTCCCGGTCCGGCTTGATGCTGACGGAGAGCGAAAGATCGAAATTCCGGCGTGGGCCGTGCGCCAGATAGGGGAGTGGTTCGGGCTCCTGCTGCGGCGCGGGCACGCGAAAATGCTGTAATGCTTCCCAGGTAACGATCCATGGCGAAACGCCGGAAGCGAAATTCTTGCTTGTAAATGGCCCCAGCGGCTGATATTCCCATCGTTGAATATCCCGGGCCGACCAGTCATTGAAAAGCAGCAGACCGAAAATGTGATCCTCCGCTTCCCCAACGGAAACCGGTTGACCAATGTTGGAATCCCTGCCGATTACAAATGCCAGTTCCAGCTCGTAATCCAGCGCTTTGGTAGGTTTGAAGGCCGGTATGCCGCTTGCCTGGCCGGTTTGTCCCCACGGTCGGGCTACCGGCGTACCCGAAACAACAATCGACGACGCGCGACCGTGATACGCCACGGGCAAATGCTTCCAGTTGGGAAAAAGCGGGTTTTCGGGCCGGAAAATCTGCCCGACACTGAATGCATGCTCCTCGCTCGAATAGAAGTCGGTGTAGTTGCCGACTTTGAGCGGCATATGCATTTGCGCTTTTTTTTGCGGAATCAGCAGGTGGTCTGAAAATTGGTTTAAAACCGAATCCCGGTCACACAAAGCTGCTTGAATAACATGGCGCACATATTCCGAAAAGCCGCGGCCGTGTGCTATCAGATCATTCAGCACGGGCTTCCTGAATGCGCTTCCGGCTTCGGGATGGAACGGGAACATATTCAACGCATAAGCCGCAGCCAGGTCTACGATCCATGGGCCGATGGCCAGGCCCGGGCGGGCGGGGCGGTCGTCGCTGAATATACCGAACGGCAGGTTATGGATCGAAAAATCGGAGTCGGAGGGGACCGGAAGCCAGGGCTGTAACATGGTGTTTGAGGGTTTTTATGCCTGCTGGGCCAGATAGGCTTCCAGCAATGGCTCTATGCCGGTTACCGACTCGTAAAGCTGGTCGTAAGAATTGATGACAAAATAATGGTCCTGGTACCGGTCGATATGGTAAGGGGTGTCAAGCACGAGGGCGAGGTCGAAATCGATCTTGGGCACATCGTCGCCCAGGCAATAGCGGCTTTCACCCGAAGAAGAAATGATGCCGCCGCCGTAAATTTTCAACTCGCCTTTTTCACGGATCAACCCGAATTCGACGGTGTACCAGTACAATCTCGAAATGCGTTGCAGGACCTCCTCCTGGTCGATGTGCTTCAATGCGACCTCGCTCAAATGCGCCATGAAGTCGCAGAATGCCTGGTTGCTGAGCAGCGGTACGTGCCCGAACGTATCGTGAAACATGTCGGGCTCTTCGAGGTAATCGATCTGCTCCGGTTTGCGCAGCCAGCTCGACGCCGGGAATTGCCGGTTGTATAAATGCGTATAAAACTCGCGATGAGGAATGAGGCCCGGTACCACATACACTTCCCAGCCGGTCAATGCACGCAGCGCCGGATTGGTTTCGCGTTCGAAATGCGGAATATGGTCGGCAACGAACTTCACTTTGCCAACGCCATCCAGGTAGGCCCGGCTGGCAATGTGCGGAAGCTGTTCCATTTGTCGTTCGAAAAGCTGCTTCCACATCCGGTGGTCAGCTTCGGAATATTGTTCATAATCCTGATTCATGGTGGGTTTGCATTAAAGTGTGCCCCGCAGCATCTGCTCGCGCTCGATCGCCTCGAACAAAGCCTTGAAATTGCCTTTTCCAAACGATTGTGCCCCTTTTCTTTGAATTATCTCAAAAAACAATGTGGGACGCGGCATGACCGGCTTGGTAAAAATCTGCAACAGGTAACCTTCATCGTCGCGGTCGACGAGAATGCCGAGTTCGCGGAGGCTGGCAATGTCTTCGTCGATGTGCCCCACGCGGCTGAGTAAATCATCGTAATAGGCGGTAGGAACACGCAAAAATTCCACGCCGCGGTCGCGTAACGCACGAACGGTATCGACAATGTGGTCCGTCGCGACGGCAATGTGCTGCACGCCCGGACCGCCGTAAAAGTCGAGGTACTCTTCCACCTGCGATTTCTTTTTTCCCTCGGCCGGCTCGTTGATCGGAAATTTGATCCGCCCGTTACCATTGCTCATTACCTTGCTCATCAGCGCCGAGTATTCGGTTGAAATATCTTTATCATCAAAGGAAACCATCATTTTGAACCCCATTACCTCCTCGTAAAACTTCACCCACCGGTTCATTTCGTTCCAGCCGACGTTACCCACCATGTGATCGATGTACCGCAGCCCGACAGGCTCCGGCGAATGCTCCGGATGCCAGGCCACGAAGCCCGGCAGGAAAAGACCGTCGTAATGCTTCCTTTCGACAAAAACATGAACCGTGTCGCCATAAGTGCATATGCCCGACCGAACAGTCTCGCCATGATGGTCTTTCTCCGTAACCGGTTCCAAAAATGGCCGTGCACCCCGGCTGACGGTCTCCCTGTAAGCCTTTTTAGCGTCATCGACCCATAATGCAATGGCCTTCACGCCATCACCATGGCGGTCGATATGCGAGCCGATAGCCGTGCCGCCGTGCAATGGGGAAGTGAAAACGAGCCGGATCTTGTCCTGGACCACTACGTACGATTCGCGGTCGGTCAGACCGGTTTCGAGCCCGGCCATAGCCAGCGGCTGAAAACCGAATGCATTCCGGAAATAATGCGCCGATTGCAATGCATTGCCGACGTAGAGTTCTACATAATCCGTGCCGTTGATCGGCAGGAAGTCGGTTTGCGTGGTCGGAGCGGTGGGTGCTGTTAGGGTGGACATTGTTTGAATGATTGAATGATTGAATGATTGAATGATTGAATGATTGAATGATTGAATG
>CAMLNK010000128.1 GCA_946481035.1 uncultured Dyadobacter sp.
AGATCGGGCTACCACCCACGTTTGGCAGCGCTTCACCATTAATGTAAATGTCGGAAAGATAGAAGCTGGTACCGAAGTGACGGTCGAAGATCAGCAGTAATACAGACGAGAGCAATACAGGGAATGAGATCAGACCCAAAACTGCAGTGATCAGGAATGACCAGATCGTCAGAGGCAGGCGATCGAAAGACATACCTCTTGTACGCAGGTTGATCACGGTAGTAATGTAGTTGATACCACCCAAAAGCTGCGACACGATAAAGAATGCCATACTGGCCAACCACAATGTCATACCCATGCCTGAGCCCGGGTGCGCCTGTGGCAATGCGCTCAATGGAGGGTAAATTACCCAGCCACCTGCCGCAGGTCCTTGTTGCAGGAACAAAGAAGCGAACATGATCACGCTGGCCAGGAAGAAGAACCAGTAAGAAAGCATGTTCATAAAACCTGACGCCATATCGCGCGCTCCCACTTGAAGCGGGATCAGGAAGTTACTGAATGTACCGCTCAAACCGGCCGTCAATACAAAGAATACCATGATGGTACCGTGCATTGTAACCAGGGCCAGGTAGAAGTTCGGGTCGAGCTTACCTGCGTCGCTGATCCAGCCACCAAGGACAGGCTTCAACCATGACAGGTTAGAGTCGGGCAAACCGAGCTGGATACGGAAGATCACCGACATGGTAATCCCGATAACAGCCCACAAAATACCCGTGATCAGATACTGCTTGGCAATTACCTTGTGATCTTCACAAAATATATATTTCTGCCAAAAGCTTTGTGCTTCGTGGTGGTGGTCATGCTCGTCTGCGTGGTGGTGAGCTGTTTCCAATCCTTCAATAGCTGACATATACTTTTATTGTAATTTAATTAATATAATTATCGTAGACTAGAACTTGCTCCGGCACCGCCAGCTGATGTTGCTGAGGTATCAGCCGCAGGGGTAGCTGCTTCTGCAGGCACATATTTCATCGCCTTCGCTTTCAGGTTCTCAGGAACTTTCGCAAGATACTCTGGGTAAGTCGACAGGAATGTAGCCTGCTCTGAAACCCATTTCTTGTATGTAGCCTCGTCGTCTACGATCAATCTCATTTTCATTGAAAAGTGACCTTGTCCACATACCTCCGTACAAGCAATCTCGTAGTCAAATTTCGGGTTACCGGTTTCGGCGCGCATATCAGCGGTTGTCTTGTCCGGTACGAACCAGAATTTGGTTGGCATACCTGGAACCGCATCCATTTTCACACGCATGTGAGGGATGAACACGCTGTGCAACACGTCACGGGCACGGATTTTCAACAGTACCGGACGGCCTACCGGAATGTGCATTTCAGAAGGGTTGGTAAAGTCATCGAAAGAGTTTTCATCCGACAAATCGATACCTACTTCGTTTTGTGCATCAATCAGCTTATAGTTGTAATCACCCAGCTTATTATTATCCACACCGCCGTAACGAGCGATCCAGTTGAACTGCTTACCCGTGATCTCGATCACTTCCGCGTCGCGTGGCGCCTCCGCAGTAATATCCGACCATGCTTTCCAGCCTGTGAATACCAGCAATGCCATTACAATAGCGGGGATGATAGTCCAGATCAGTTCAAGCTTGTGGTTTTCGGGATAGAATGTCGCTCTGTGTCCTTTTTTGTGTTGGTATTTCCATGCAAAATAGAATACCAGAAAATTTACCAGGATAAAAGGAATGGTAAGGATTCCCATCGAGAACCAGAACAGGTCGTCGGTTCTTCTACCGTGGATCGAAGATGCTTCCGGAAGGAAAAACTCACGTGCATGCAGGTATGACCAGGTAATGGAAATAGCGCCTCCTATCAGGATCACGATAAACATGGCACCGTTTACTTTATTACCAGATGTTTCAACCTCGTCAGAACCGGTTTTGTTGATACTCTTCAAAACACCCTGCAGCCTGGATATCACAACCCCGGTGAGGACAATAAATACAAGAGCAACTAATGCGATAATAATATACATGATGATTTACTGGTTTTGCAATTAAGCGATATCGTGATGCAGTGATTCCTCCAACATCGGGTGATTTCTCGGGATCAGATTAGCCTTGGTCAGCTGCGTCGCGATGGTGTAAGCGAAGGCACAAAGGAAAATCAGGAAGAAGCCCCACTCCAAAGCACCCAGTTCAGCGCTGGCACCCACGGTTGCCGGCATCACGTTGGTATAGAAGTCAAACCAGTGGCCGATGATCACGCTCCAGCAAGCCACTTTCAGGATCGAATGTGTGTACTTCGCATCGCGGGTCATCAATACCAGGAATGGGAAGAAGAAGTTCAGGAACAAAGTAATAAAGAATGGCGCCTTGTAGAATCCACCGTGTCCGCTGAAACGCTCGATGAAATAGATCGTTTCTTCCGGAAGGTTGGCATAGTAGATCAAGAGGAACTGTGCGAACCACACATATGTCCAGAAAATGCTGAATGCAAATACAAACTTACCAAGGTCGCGCAAGTGGCTTGAATTAACCGCTCTCAGGTAACCTCTTTCACGCAGCATTACGATCGTCAGCGTGATTACCGCCAGACCGGCAACGTGCCAGCTAGCCAAAGTATACCAACCGAACATGGTGCTGAACCAGTGCGTATCGATTGACATTACGAAATCCCACGCGGAAGTAGAAGAAGTAACACCGAATACCACAAGGAACGCAGTTCCAAGACGAATCGATTTTTCGTAGAACTCTGTTCCGCCGATTTCGTCTTCCTGCAATGACAGGGTACGGATTTTTCTCCACATCAGGTACCATACGGCGAAATAGATAACAAGGCGTCCCAGGAAGAAAGGGGTATTCAAATATCCCTGCTTACCCGCGATGATTTTATCGTACTCCGCACCACCTACTTCGTAAAGGCCTTTATGTGTCCAGTGGAAAAGATCGTGACCACCCAAAAGGAAAGTAATGATCATGACAGCTCCTGTAAACGGAAGGAATGCAGGAAGTGCCTCAGGTACTCTTTTGAATACCGCCGACCAACCAGCCTGCGCCAGGTAGTTATAAGAAAGGAAGAACATCCCGATAACGGACATCCCGGTAAAATATACACCATTTACCCAAAGGTTGGCCCAAATGCGTGCAGTCCAGCTTTTCGCATGGTGACCGCCTTCCGCCGCAGCGCCGTGTGCGTCCGCGCCATGTGCCGCAGCCGCCGCTCCGTGCTCTGCAGCTGCATGGCCTGCTGCCGCTGCATGCTCTGCTCCGTGCGCAGCCACTTCATGACCACCACCGCCATTGGCTGCGAGGTATGCTCCTAATAGTACAAGAGCCAGTCCTACACCGCCACCAATGAGCAAACTTCTCTTAGCTCCCGATGTAAATTCAAACCGTTCTTCAATAGAAGGAATCGAATGTGCTGATGCCATTATTTAAATTATTTCTCTGTTTTCAAAATTGTACTTAAGCCCCTTTCTGCAATTTCTGTACATAGTGTACGATCTTCCAGCGTTCCTCAGGGTTGATCTGGGATCCGTGAGGCCACATGCGCGCTTTCCCGTGTGTGATCACGTGGAAAATATGTCCTTCGTTCAGGTTTTTGTAAGCATCGCTGGCGTAGTTGGGAACACCTTTGTACATCGCTCCCACTTTTCCGTCACCGGCACCGGTAGCGCCGTGGCAATGCTGGCAATATCTGTCGTAAAGCACCTTTCCTTCTGCCAGAGATTTCTCGTTCAGAGGAACCGGATTTTTAAGTACTCTTTCCGAAATCTCGATGCTGTCGGCAGGAATGTTGTAAACCATCAGGTCAACAACCGCTGAATCCGAAGATCCGAAGCTTGTGTGGTAGTTACGGCGTGCAACAGTACCAGCCACCGGCAAACGCATGGTCAATCCCTGCGGGTTGATCGGGTTAGCCTTTTCCTGCTTATATGGTTCATAACCTACGGGCAGGTACATGTTTGGTGCATACTCCTTCCCTGGATTGTTGGGATCCTTTTTACAACCAGCAGCGGCAGTAAGCAATACGGCAGCAACCAATAGAGATCTATATAAACTTTTAAATTTCATTGCTTTAAACGCCATTAGAATTGCTTAATATTGACTTCTTCCGCTCCGCTGTCTCTCAATGCTCTTGCTATTTCTTCTTCGCTCATTGAGTTTCTGCTCATCTCGATCGCCATGACAAATTTGTTGTCCGTCGCCCGCACATCGAACCTCGGGTGGAAATGGGTACCAGGCCCGAGTCCGTTGGAGATAAAGAATGTGATCACCATACCGAAGGCAGTGAAAAGTACTGTTCCTTCGAATGTAATGGGGATATAGTTAGGAATCGAGATCGGATCTTTACCGCCGATGATCATCGGCCAGTCATATCCCATTGTCCAGATCATCAGCGTCAGCACGGCGCAGCATCCTGTCACCCCAAACATAAAGGCAGCGATACCAATACGCGTTCTTGGGTGACCCAGTGCTTCGTCCAACCCGTGGATAGGAAATGGAGAGTATACTTCTTTGATTTTCACACCGGCTTTTCTCAGCTTAGGTACCGCGTGAAGAACAGTATCGTCATCGTCGTAAACTCCGACCAAATATTTACCAGATAATTCTGCCATACTATTACTTAATTATAATCTCTATAATTCGCTTTTACGCAATGCTTTTATTCCTGATCCTTGTTGTAAACGGGCTCAGCAGTTCCGCGTTGTCTTACTTTTGCAACTCCGGCGATCTTAGCCGGCAGCTGCGCAGAAGTTGAACGCAATACCGCTTTTACTTCCGCCATGTTTACTACCGGCAGGTATTTCGAGAACAGGAGGAACAATGTGAAGAACAAACCGAAGGAGAAAATGTAATCCCCGATATCGTATCTCGTCGGCGAGAACATCGACCAGCTTGAAGGAACGTAGTCACGGTGCAGGGAGGTTACGATAATTACGAAACGCTCGAACCACATACCGATGTTTACAACCACAGAGATGAAGAATGTAAACGTGATGCTGCGACGCAGTTTTCTCGACCAGAAAAGCTGTGGAGAGATTACGTTACAAGTCATCATCGCCCAGTATGCCCACCAGTAAGGACCGGTCATACGGTTGAAGAATGCGTAGTATTCGTATTCTACACCGCCGTACCATGCAATGAAGAACTCAGTGATATAAGCCACACCTACCACTGAACCGGTAAGCGTGATTACCTTGTTCATCGTTTCGATGTGCTCAAGCGTAATGTAGTCTTCCAGTTTATAAACTACACGTGTGATCAGCATCAGGTTTTGTACCATCGCGAATCCCGAGAAGATCGCACCCGCAACGAAGTACGGAGGGAAGATTGTCGTGTGCCATCCCGGAATTACCGAGGTAGCAAAGTCCATACTTACAATGGTGTGTACCGAAAGTACGAGTGGTGTAGAAAGACCCGCAAGGATCAATGAAATGTATTCGTAACGTGCCCAGGTTTTTGCTGAACCGTCCCAGCCCATTGCAAATGTTCCGTACATGAATTTCGAAACTTTGCTGGTAGCGCGGTCGCGAATGGTAGCAAGGTCAGGAATAAGACCGATGTACCAGAACACCAACGATACGGAGAAGTAAGTACTAATCGCGAATACGTCCCAAACGAGCGGCGAGTTGAAGTTAACCCAAAGTGAACCGAATGCGTTGGGTAATGGAAGAGCCCAGTAAGCCATCCAGGGACGACCCATGTGCATCAAAATAAATGAAGCAGCACAAATAACGGCGAAGATCGTCATCGCTTCCGCTGCGCGGTTGATGGAAGTTCTCCATTTCTGGCGGAAGAGCAAGAGGATCGCCGAGATCAGCGTTCCCGCGTGACCGATACCTACCCACCATACGAAGTTGGTGATGTCCCAGGCCCAACCTACTGTTTTATTCAAACCCCAAACTCCGAGGCCTTCCCACCAGGTCCAGGCAAGACACACAGACCCATATGCCAGAACGATGAGCGAAAGTCCGAAAGCAATCTTCCATTCTTTCGTTGGAGTTGCCTCCACGTGACGACATATGTCTTCCGTTACGTCCGCGTACGTTTTCCCACCTTGGATCAGCGGTTCTCTTACAGGTGAAGTAACATGCATACTACTATTTATTTATAATGATTGGATCGTCAATAATTCTAAACTCTGATATTAAGCGTGCTCTTTCTCAGCCTTTTCTGCTTTGGCAGCTGCTGCATCCTTGTTACGGATTTTGGTGAGGTAAGAGATTTGCGGACGAACGTTGATTTCTTCCAGCATATGGAATGCACGACCTTCTCTTTCGACTTCGAGCAACTTCGAAATGCGGCTTTCCGGATCGTTCATATCTCCAAAAGTAATCGCGTCGGTAGGGCATGAAGATGCACAAGCCACGTTTACTTCACCGTCGACAATGCGTCTTCTTTCTTTCTTCGCAGTCAGTTTAGCTTCCTGGATTCTGTGAACACACATCGAGCATTTTTCGATAACCCCTCTTGAACGTACTGTTACATCAGGGTTAATGACCATTTTACCAAGGTCATTGTTGAATGCGTAATCGAAGTTGTCGTTATCAAAATATTTGAACCAGTTGAAGCGACGTACTTTATATGGGCAGTTGTTTGCACAATATCTTGTACCTACGCAACGGTTGTAAGTCATTTGGTTCAAGCCCTCGGAGCTGTGGGTGGTAGCCAATACCGGACATACCGTTTCGCAAGGAGCATTGTTACAGTGCTGGCAAAGCATTGGCTGGAATGTAACTTCCGGATTTTCAGAAGCGATTTCCAATCCGCGAAGATCTTCCACATCCGCGTCGCTGCTGTAATAGCGGTCGATACGCAGCCAGTGCATTTCGCGTGCATTGATGATTTCCTGACGGCCAACAACCGGAATGTTGTTCTCGTTCTGGCAGCTGATCACGCAAGATCCGCAACCGAAGCAGGTGTTCAGGTCGATCACCATACCCCACGAGTGGTTCTTGTATTTGTGACCGTTCCAAAGCGACAAGTCAGTTGCATCAACCTCACCTTCCGAAGTCTGGATTTTCGGAACGAAACGTCCGGCCATCGGATCTTTCTGGAAGTGAGCGAGTACAGTCTCTTGCAGAACCGACTTACGGTTCATTACTGTATTGTGCGTCTGAGTCTGAGCGATCTCGCGGGTTTCACCTGTTTTTGAAACAGTTACTTCGCCCGGAGTGAAGTTCAGGAAGCCGTCGGTGAATGTTGCAAACGGGAATACGTTTTTACCTACACCATTGGCAGATTTACCAGCTTTCTCGCGACCGAAACCGACTGCTACCGCCACGGTTCCTTGTGCAAGGCCCGGCTGAATGATCACAGGCAATTCTACTGATTTACCTTTCAGGTCTACCTTCACAACATCACCTTGTGCAAGGCCAAGTTCCTTCGCAGTTTTTTGCGAAAGACCTGCGTGGTTATCCCAGCATGCCTTTGTGATTGGATCAGGGTTTTCCTGCAACCATGGGTTGTTCGCAGCGAAACCTGTACCCAAACCTACGTTTTCGAAAAGCGCAATTTCAAGGCCCGATGACGACGCTTTGTATCTCTTAGCGATAGCAGCAGCAGCGGTTGGGAGATTTCCTGCGAATGCAGCACCGGCGCCCGTCGCAGCCGAAGCTACATCGAACACACCATCGTGCAGGGATTTAACCCAGAATTTCTCGAAATCACCACCTGCGCTTTGCGGGTAAATGTTCTTTCTCCAGTATGCTTTTACATACTCATGGTAGTCAGCAGATGCTCCCGCCCATTTCAGAAGCGAAGATTGTGCCTGGCGAGTGCTGAAAATCAGGCTGATCGCCGGCTGCATCAAACTGTATGATCCTGCGATTGGCTCTGCATCACCCCATGATTCGAGGTAGTGCGGTGCAGGAAGGATGTATTTCAAAAGTGAAGATGTTTCATCAGCGCGGTCGTTGAATGATACGCTCAATGAAACCTGTGGCAATGCGCCGGCCAGTTCAGCACCGCGTGGGTGATCGTAAACCGGGTTAGCACCCCACAAAATCAATGCAGAAACTTTGCCGCCTTTGATCTCGTCGATCAATTGGTTGGTAGCGATATCGTTACCCTGGCGGTAGTTTGCAGGTTTGTCAAGGTTGATAGTAGAACCGTAGCTTCCCAACAAGCTGTTCAGCGCGTTCACTACCACTTGTACGGAAGGATCGTTTACGCCTGAAACAACCAATGCCTGTCCCTTTGCCGCAACGAGTTCCGCTGCCGCTTTGTCCAGGTTATCGATAGTCAATGCAGGTGTTGCAATAGAAGCCCCGCCCAATTTGGCTGCTACTTTATTGTAAAGCGCCGCCGCAACCAGACCGATTTGCGAAGGTTTCACCGCAGTACGGTAATCTGCATTTGCGCCGGTCAGTGAAAGCGTCGATTCGAATTGGAACAAACGGGACATTTGTTTGTTGCCCTCATGCTCGCTGCTTACGCGACGGGTGTCGGCGAATTGCTTAGAGAATGTATCAGGAGCAAGCCATGTTCCGAGGAAATCGCCGTCGATACCTACGACTACTTTCGCTTTGCTGAAATCGTAAGAAGGAATAACGGCCTTACCGAATGACAACTCGTTACCTTTGACAAT
>CAMLNK010000129.1 GCA_946481035.1 uncultured Dyadobacter sp.
GCCGGTAAGGTAGCATTCATGTTCCCGGGCCAGGGCAGCCAGCGTGTGGATATGGCGCGCGACTTGTTCGTGGCGTTCCCCGCAATGCGGAAGTTGCTGAAAAAACATCCTGCATACCAGCAGATCATTTTCCCGGATGCTGTTTTTGATGAGCAATCGGCGCGCATTCAGAGGGAGAAAATTAAAGATACCCGGCTTGCGCAACCGCTGCTTGGAGTGGTTGACCTGGCGATTGCAGAACTGCTCAGAGATTTTGGCATACAACCGGACATGGTAGCCGGACACAGCTATGGCGAGCTGCCCGCATTGTGCTTCGCAGGTGTATTTGAAGACAGCCAACTGGTGCCGTTGAGCGAAAAACGCGCAAAATCGATCCTCGACGCAATTGGCGACGACAATGGCGCGATGGTAGCCGTGAACTGCCCGGAAGACGAGCTGACACGCATCGTGTCGGAGATCAACCATATTTACCCGGTGAACCACAATTCGCCGCGCCAGTGGGTACTCGCCGGTACCACGCCCGCGATCGCCGAATTGACGGCGAAACTGACCGCACTGAAAATTTCCTTCCGCCAACTGGAAGTAGCCTGCGCATTCCACAGTCCGCTCCTCGCCGGATCGAAAGAGCTATATACCAATGTATTGCGGGATATTGAGTTCCGGGAGCCGGCATTGACTGTCTGGTCGAATACCACTGCTGCTCCCTACCCTGCTTCCCCGGAAGCCATCAAGGAACGACTGGCCGACCATTTGGTGCGACCGGTGCGTTTCTCGGAAGAAGTGGCACAAATGTATGAGAACGGCGCCCGCATATTCATTGAAGTGGGCCCCGGGAAAGTGCTGACGGGCCTTACGAAATCGATTTTAGGTAAAGAAGAAATTTGCCTCCACACCGAAGACAAAGACCAGCCGGGTATTGTGCAACTCCTGCACACCCTGGCTGGCTATGTCGCCACAGGCAGAAATATTGATTTCAACAAATTATTCGAAGACCGAGACGCCCGCCTGCTCGACCTCGGTAAGCCGGAACAATACCGCAAGAGCCTCACTACCTGGCTCGTCGACGGGCAAATGGCGCTCCCGCTCCATGGCAAGCTGCCGGAACACGGCGCATTACCGGTAACCGAGCCATTGAAACTGGCTGCATTCCGGCAACCGACGGCGGCGCCCGCAGCGGGTACCGAGGCCGAACGGGTCGTTCATGAGTATCTGAATAGCGTAAAATACCTCATTCAGGCGCAGCGAGACGTGGTATTGGGGTATCTCGGCCAGTCGGTACCGCCTTCGCGAAATATTGAAATCTACGAACCTGCATTGGGCGGGCTGGCGGCTAATGCGCCAGCGCCCGTACCGATCGTGATCGAGAAAGCAGCCGCGCAGGTCGTAGGGAAACCCCAACCGGTTGCGGCGAAGGCGATTATCGATGTAAAAGCATTGGTAATGCAGGTAATCAGTGATAAAACGGGCTATCCATCGGAAATGCTGGGCATGGATATGGACCTGGAAGCCGACCTGAGCATCGATTCTATCAAGCGTATGGAGATCATCGGCGAGCTGCGCAAGCAGCTGGGCGGTTTTGAAGCCGGGCAGGAAAACGAAGAAACGGTGATAGAACAGCTGGCTGCCATTAAAACGCTGAATTTGCTGATCAACTGGATTAGCGAACATCAACAACAGCTCGTCGCGACTCCCGCAACTGCGCAGGCCGAAGCCAACGTGCCGTTGAGCAAGCTCTCGGTAACGCAGGACGGTATCATTGAGGAATGGTCGGAAAGCCGCATTAAATCGGTGCTGCTGGAAGCCGTGAGTGCCAAAACCGGCTACCCGCAGGAAATGCTCGGCATGGATATGGACCTCGAAGCCGATCTGAGCATCGACTCCATCAAACGCATGGAGATCATCGGCGAGCTGAAAAACAATATCGACGGGCTGATCCGGATCTACCAGGAGCGTGGTGAGGAACTGGTTGAAAAACTGGCGTCCATCAAAACCCTGAACGGGCTGATCGACTGGCTTTCGGAAGCGTTGGGCGGCGCACAGGATTCTATTCAGAAAGCGGAAAGCCTGAATATTGCCCCTGCGCCCAAAGCGGTATTGGCCGAAAAATTGTCCCGTCTGCGGTTTGAGCTGACACCTTCTGCGATTCCGCCGCTTAACCCGGTAATTCTGAAAGGCAAACGCTTCGCAGTGACCGACGATGCCGGTGACGTGGCGACGTCCGTGAAGGCACTTTTCGAGCGGAATGGCGCAGATGTGCACATTATTTCTCCTGACGATTCGCTCCAAGGGTTCGATGGTTTGATTATCCTCAACATTTTCACTTCCCGCCTGAAACCGACCATCATCGAGTCGTTCTCGCTGATCAAGAAACTGGATTTCAGCAAAGTGAAATGGATTTACACCGTTTCCGACACCCAAAGCGCCCTCGATAAGGATACCGACGTGAAGCTATTGCGCCACTTCCAGGGTTATGCGGGCCTTTTGAAAAGCCTCGACAAGGAATACGACGAAACCAAATGCAGGCTAGTAAGCTTCACCACCCAACTTTCGGCTGACAAAATCGCGGAGATTACATTAAAGGAAATTCTGCATACCGACGAACCCTGTGAGGTGATCTACGAAGGCGACAGGCGGCAGATCATGGAACTGATCCGTTCGGAAATCTCTACCGGGGCCGATCCGGACATTCATCTGGACAAAAAATCGGTGATACTTGCGCTCGGAGGCGCACAAGGCATTACCGCCGAGCTGATCGTGCGGTTTTCGAAGGATTATCCCTGCAATTACGTACTTGTAGGCCGCTCCGCCGACCCGCGCTCCCGCGCCGACCAGTCGCTGGCCGGTTTGAAAAACAAAGAAGATATCCGTAAACACCTCATCGCTTCCGGCGAACTTAAAACCCCGGCGGAAATCGAGAAGAAAACGGAGGAAATACATAAGGCAAACCAGATCCTGGGCACTATTTCGGCACTCGAAGCCAATGGCTCGACGGTAACTTACCATTCGCTGGATTTGCGCGATGAAAAGGCGCTGATCGCGATGGTGGAAGGTTTGTACAACCAATATGGCCGGATCGACGGCGTAATTCACGGTGCGGGCCTGCTCGAAGACAAGCTCTTCCATCAGAAAACGCCGGAATCGTTCGAGCGGGTAATGTCTACCAAAGTGACGCCGCTGCGTGTGCTGGCCGAACATTTGAAGGATGACGTACAGTTTGTGACGCTATTTTCGAGCGTAGCCTCGGTGTATGGCAGCCGCGGGCAAACCGACTATGCCGCCGCCAACAGCGTGCTCGATAAATATGCCTGGGAACTGCGCAAGAAGATCAAAGGCAAGGTAACGGCCATTAACTGGGGACCGTGGAAGGGGACCGGCATGGTGTCGCCTTCGCTCGAAAGAGAATATGAACGCCGCGGCATTCCGCTGATCCCGCTGGGCGACGGCATGGAAACGTTTGTCAATGAATTGAAATACGGTACCGAAAGCCAGGTGCTGATCATGGCCGAATAGGGAGCACGGCGCGCTGAACAACTTGTGACCATTATGAAAAGAAATGCGGATATAGCCATTATCGGTATGTCGGGTATTTTCCCCGGGGCGGGCGATCTGGACGCCTTCTGGGAGAACATCCGTGCAGGTGTGGACGCAATCGAAACCGTGCCGGAGCACCGGATGGGCAGCCTGTTTTTTGAGGAAAACGAGCGATCTGCGCCCCAGCTGGTCGACCGGTTTTACTGCCGCCGCGGCGGATTCATCGACAATTACGCCGAATTTGACCCGATCCAGTTCGGTATTTTGCCGCTAGCCGTGGAAGGTACCGAGCCCGAACAGTTACTTGCATTAAGCCTCGCCCATAAAGCATTAGTGGATGCCCGCGCATTCAGCAACGGCTGCCGCAGCAATGGCGCCAATTTTGCCAAAACAGGCATTATCATCGGCAAAGGCAACTACACCGGCCCGGGCGCTACCCGCGCGATCGAGATCGTGCGAACGGGGCAACAGATCGTGGAAGTGCTGCAAAGCATTCTTCCGGACCTCAAAAACGAAGATCTTGAAAAAATAAAAAGCGAATTCCAGCAGAAAAAAGGGCGTTTTTCGGCCGATACCGCGATGGGACTGATCCCCAATCTCACAGCCTCGCTGGTAGCCAACCGGCTCGACCTGGGTGGTACCGCCTACACGCTGGACGCCGCCTGCGCGAGCTCGTTACTCGCGATCGACCACGCGGTGCAGGAACTGAACTCCGGCCGGGCCGATATGATGATCGCCGGTGGCGTGCATGCCTGCCAGAATGCACCTTTTTGGAGCATTTTCCACCAGTTGGGCGCATTGTCCAAAAACCAGCAGATCAGGCCCTTCGACCAGCGCGCCGACGGGCTATTGATTGGCGAGGGTTGTGGTTTTGTGGTATTAAAAAGACTTTCCGACGCGATTTCCGGCGGCGACCGCATTTATGCTGTGGTCCAGGGTGTGGGCGTTTCGAGCGACGGTGCAGGCGCGAGCGTCATGAGCCCTACCGTGCACGGTCAGGTGAAAGCCATCCGCCAGGCCTGGGACATGGCGGGTATCAGCACCGATCAGATCGGCTACCTCGAAGCCCATGGTACCGGCACACCGCTGGGCGATAAAACCGAGCTGGAAACGCTTGCGAGCGTGTTTGGCCCTCAAAATGGCGGGACCAAACCTGGTATCGGTTCGGTGAAATCGATGATCGGGCATGCGATGCCGGCTGCCGGTATTGCGGGGGTGATTAAAACCGTACTTGCATTATACCACGGCCAGCTGCCCCCTACCCTGCATTGCGAGGAACCTTTGGAAGCTTTGGCTAATACGCGTTTTGAGCCGGTGAAACAGCTTACCGACTGGCAGCAGGCGGGTTTGCCGCGGTATGCTGGGGTGAATGCTTTCGGATTTGGCGGGATTAATGCGCACGTGGTACTGGAAGGCTGGGACAAAAGTCCGAAAAGCAGCGCTATTGGCGTTTCAAATAATAACACAAATGTCCCTGCCCGCGACGAAGTTTTGCTGCTCGCGCGCCATACACACGAGGCATTACTAACCGCATTGCAAACCGGCGAAAAAGAAACCGGTTCCGGTGATTACCGCGTGGCCATTTTCGAACCGACACCCGAACGCATTGCGAAGGCTATTAAAATAGTTTCCAAAAACAATGTCTGGCGGAACAAGCAGGACATTTGGTATACCAATGAGCCACTGCTCAAAAACGGCGGCAAAACCGCGTTCCTCTTCCCCGGCCTCGACGGCCTTGCAGGCGGGGAAATCGACAGCGTCGCGGATTATTTCAACCTCCCGCGCTTCGAAGCGAGCGAAACCGGCGATGAGCAATCGGTTTTCAGTACCGCCATGAAACTGCTCGAAAAGAGCAGGATACTCGACTCGGCTATTAAAAAACTCGGCGTAAAATCCGATATGAATGCGGGGCACAGCCTGGGTGAATGGCTCGCCGGCCGTTCGTCAGGACTAGCCTCTGAGTCATCGGTATTACAGCTGCTTACCCGGCTCAATCCCGAACTTTTTGAAGTTAAAAACACGAAATTCCTCGCGGTAGGCTGCGGGTATGACCAACTGAAACCGTGGCTGCAAGGCAAGCAGAATATTTACTTGTCCATCGACAACTGTCCGCAGCAGGTGATCCTCTGCGGGACCATCGAGGCGATAGAGGATTTTTCCACCATTTTACGCACACACCAGATCTTCCATCAGCAGCTACCGTTCCAATCCGGCTTCCACTCGCCCTTTGTGAAGGACAAGCTGGACCGGATCCTGGACGGTCTGGAAACGATGGAATTCCGGCAAACCGGCATTCCGTTATGGTCGGCCACGACGCTGGATATTTACCCCGAATCGTTCGACGAGATCCGTTCGCTAAGCGTAGAGCACCTCGTGAAACCCGTACGTTTCCGCGAGCTGATCGGTAAACTTCACGCGCAAGGTGCGCGCATGTTCGTGCAGGTCGGCTCGGGCGGGCTTGTGGGTTTTGTAGACGATACATTAAAAGGCCAGCCATACAGCGCCATCGCCTCGAACGTACCGATCCGCGGTGGGTTACAGCAGTTGCAGCGCGTCATGGCCGCATTGTTTGTGGAGGGCAAGGATATCGACCTCGCATTCATGGGTGTCGAAGCACAGCAAGCCGAGCAGCGCAAACCGATGAAACTGCAACTCGGTTCGCCATTTGTAACGCAGCTGGATTCGTTGAAGAAAATTACATTTAACCAACCCAAAAAAGAGTTGGCGCTCGACGATGTGGCTAGTCCGGTGATGCGTGCGTTGAATTCGAACCTGGATGAAATTGCATTGGTACAGGCCCAAATAGCCGGACTGATCCGTAACCAGCCGTTTGCGGCACCTGTCGCGCAGAATGGCACGCAATCGGTGGCACGCTCGGGCACAGAATCCGGCGATGGGCAGTTTGGAAACAATTCTGTTAATGACGCTTCAACTTCTATACCGGGCCAGCGGCTGCCGCAGCAACGGCTGGCGCAGCAACGGCTGCCGTTCAAAAAGCAGATTGATATTTCACTTCAAAACAGTCCGTGGCTGATTGATCATTCGCTGCTCAAACAAAAGCCAAACTGGCATTGCGTGGAGGATATGGATCCGGTGATTCCGATGACGATGATTTTCGAGGTTTTCGGCGACATCGCACGTGAACAGGTGCCGGGGTTGCGGGTTCAGAAGATCATGAGTATCAAGGTATTTCAATGGATGAATGTGGTAGAACCCTTCCGCGAAACCGTTACCGGAGAGTGGAAAGGCACTAACCGCGTTTACCTGGATCTCGATAAATACGCCAATGCGGAAGTGCAGCTTTCTGAAACGAAAGGCACGCCGGAAACAAATGGGTACGATATTGGCAAGTCGCTCGGCATAAGCATTACACCGGATCAGATTTACCGCGAAAATATGTTCCACGGCCCCGCTTACCAGGGAATCCGGGAAGTGAAAAGTGTGGCTGAAAACGGCATTACCGGCCTCATTTCCGGTGATGCAGGCAAGGGCTCGCTGCTGGATAATGCAGGGCAGCTTTTCGGACTTTGGCTGCAACTCACATTGACCAAAGACCGCATTGCATTCCCTGTGAAGATCAATGAGGTAGAATTTTATGGTGAAATGGAAGATCAGGCAGGCATTTTCGAATGTACCTGCCGCCTTACCGAGCTCACCGACGAAACCGCTACCGCCGATTTCATCCTCCAACGCGATGGAAAAGTATGGTCGATTATCCGTGGCTGGCAGAACCGCCGTTTGGAAATCGACGACAAGCTCTGGAACGTTTCGATGGCACCGTTGCAAAACGTGCTGTCCGACGAAGTGGCGCCCGGAGTGTTCCTTTTCCGCAATGCTTACCAGCGCGTTGTTTCGTGGGATTTTATTTTAAAAAGATATTTCAACCAACCCGAAAAACGGCACCAACGGAGCCTGATGCCTACCAAAAAGAAGGAATGGATGATCAGCCGGGTGGCAGCCAAAGACGCCGCGCGTATGCTCATGCTGCGCTCCCGCAAGGAGGCTTACTTCCCGATCGAGTTTGAAATCCGGTCGGATGAGGTAGGCAGGCCATTCCTGGACGGCCCGATGACCGGGGGCATTCATATTTCGCTGGCGCATAAGAACCTGGAAGCCGTCGCTATTGCCTCCGAAAAAGGGCCGGTAGGCATTGATATTGAGGAAATACAGCCGAGAAGCGCGGGTTTTACGGAGATCGTTTTCACAGCTGCCGAACGCGCGTTGCTCGAAGGCCGCGACCAGGACGAATGGATGACGCGCTGCTGGGTAGCGAAGGAGGCATTCGGCAAAATGCTCGGAAAAGGGCTCATGGGCAATCCGAGGGCCTACCAGATCGAGGAGATCAGAGCGGATGCGCTGCGCATTCAGGATACATGGATCAATACTATCAAACATTTTAACTACATCATCGGATGGACCAACTGATACAAGATAGCAAGCTCAGCAAGGAGGAGATTTTTGAAACCCTGAACCAATTCATCACCGAGGTAATCGGCGAGGAATTTGTGGAGGAAATGGATATCACGCCTGCCAGCTCATTCACCAAAGACCTTGAAATGGACAGCATCGAGATCGTCGCATTCTCGGAAAAAGTCAAACACCATTTTGGCTCCAACATCGATTTCACCGGCTGGCTCTCTAATATGGATTTGGACGAAATCATCCAGCTGAAACTCGAAAACATCATCCAATACATTCAGGAATGCCAGTAATCGATCTGCCGGATGTGTGCCTGCACGTGCAGGAACTGAACTCCGAAGGCCGGGAGACGATCGTCATGGTGCACGGGATGTTCAGTAACCTGGCCGTGTACTATTTCAATATCGCTCCTATGCTCGCGAAGCATTTCCGCGTGGTGCTGTTTGATATGAAAGGACATGGTATGAGTGAAAAAGTACAAACCGGCTACGACCTTACCTCCATGACCGACGACCTCCGCGACCTGATGGACGCCCTCGGCATCGAAAAGGCGCACCTGGCCGGTTACAGTTATGGCGG
>CAMLNK010000130.1 GCA_946481035.1 uncultured Dyadobacter sp.
GGCAATACGCAGCTTGCGAAGAAGTTCGCCGAAAAAATCGGTACCGAGCATATCCTCACGGGCCACACCGTCCAGCGCATTGAGCAGAAGGAAAATGTGATCGTGACCTGCGAAAATGGCAAAAATTTCGAAGCCGACCGGATCATATGCGCCATCCCGACATTCGCTATCCAGAAAATACAATGGGAGCCGGGATTGCCCGACGAGCAAGCACGGGCTATTAACCAACTTTTGTACGCCCGGATCAACAAGAATGCGATTCTGTTTAAAGACAGGTTCTGGAAAGACGAGAGCTTCGATCTTATTACCGATCAGACGCCGCAGTATTTCTACCACGCCACCAAAAACCAGAAATCACAAAAAGGCGCGCTGATTTCCTACACCATCGGCGACAAAGCGGAACTGATCGCGAACCAGGACGATGCGTGGCGGAAAGATATGCTTCACCAGACGCTGAACCCGCATTTCAAGGGCGTGAGGAAGCGGATCGAATCGCAGGCCAATTACTACTGGGGTACCGATAAGCTATCGCAGGGTGCCTACGCGATTTACGGTCTCAACCAATGGCACACGCTGCGGCCTATTCTGCAAAAACCATTTTTGAAAACATCTTTCGCCGGTGAGCACCTTGCCGACTGGCAGGGTTTTATGGAAGGCGCGGTGGCCACCGGCGAAGCTGCTGCTGTGGAAGCGCTGGCTATTTAAAACCGCAACCCCAGCCGTGCAAAGAAGAACGCCCCATTGCTACCCATTTGCACGGGGTCCCAGGCACCGCCCGATTCGGTCAATGCGGGTTGGAACATATCGGGGTACACGTTCAGGATGTTGCTGCCGCCGACGGATAGCGATACGTTTTTAGTGAATTTGTAATTAAATGTAAGGTCTGTCTGGATTTTGGGGCTGTATGTATCGATCATATAGTCCCAATTGGCCAGCTTGATTTCGCCGAAACGGATAAACCTAAGCATCGCACTAAACTTACTGACGGAATAGTCGAATGTAAGATTGATCTTCGAAGGCGGTGCCGACGCGAGTACGAAATGGCGCTCGCGTTCGTCGAAATAAATATCCTCTTTACCTGCCAACTTGGGAACCGTATTCACCGGGCCCAGCTCCATCCAGTTGAAGTTAGCGGCTACGGTCGTACTCAGCCTTCCGGCGCCTACCGGTACCGAATGCGCCACAATCACATCCAGGCCTTTCGTGGTAGTGTATTCCAATGCATTCGTAAAGAACTGCGCCTTCCCTACCCGTAATGCTTTCAGCAAATCGCCGATATCCTCGTCGTCGTCGCTGAACTGGCCGGTTAGCACCACGCGGTCCTTCACTTTTACATAATACCCGTCGACCGTCACCGATAAGCCCGCCGTCGGGGTGAAGGTAATCCCGAGGCTGCCATTCAGCGATGTTTCCTGTTTCAGTTCGGGGATACCCAATGCTTTCGTAACTGCGCTATTATTGTTGGCGAGCAGCACTTCCACAGGCTGGCCGTTCACGAAATTGGTAAATGTCGAATTGAAATACTTCTGAGCCAGCGACGGTGCCCGGAAACCGGTACTCACCGAACCACGCAATGCCAGGGCGTCCGTTACCTTATACCGCAAGCCCAATTTGCCATTTAAAGTACTTCCAAAATCGCTGTACCGCTCAAAACGACCGGCCACGTCAATCAGGAATTGTTTGGTAACATCACCTTCCAGATCTACATACACGCCCACATTCGAGCGGCTGTGATTGGTAACGTCAGCCGGGCTGTAACCCGGAAAACCTTGCGAGCCGCCTGCGAATTCGGGGTCGTAGTTGCGGTAGGAAGCTTCTTCTCCTGCAAATATCTTGTAGCGCTCCGTCCGGAATTCCCCACCAAAAGCGACGTTCAACCCTTGCATGAAGGTTTTATAATACCGGCTGACATTCAGGTTGACCACATTCTGGCCCAGCTGAAAACCGCCCGCGTCAAATGAGGTCTGCGAACGTTCGCCCATCGACCTGTTCAGGGAGTTTTCCACCCCGAAATGAAATTTATTGAAGCCGTAAGTATTGCTCAAATCGACATTCCACGATTTCCAGGCCCCGCGAATACCCGCAGCTACGGAACGGTCCTTGATTTTGCTGGTAATGATCGGATCAAATCCGTTGGGGTAAATGGAAGGGATATTCCGGTCGTCGTCCGGGAAGCGGGTCCACGCGTAGGCGTCGCCGCTGCGCTCGTTGAGGCCCCCGAAACTGTAAACCTGGAAATTGCTGCCTACCGGTATTTGCGCATTGTAATACACCGCCGCATTGCGGATTTCCGGGTCACCATACTGCCGCCGCGCAAGATCCGACTCACTGGCCTCAGTGTTCGCACGGTTGGTATGGGCGCGGGAATTGTAATCGGCCGTTACGTTGAGAAATCCCTTTTTCGCGATTTTCACACCGTAATTTGCATTGATATTGTAATTCAAACCATCGAAATTCTTGTCATCGAACCGGTATTTAGCTTTAAAAGCCCCTGCATTTGCATTCACAGCCAACTGATTGGTGGTTTCTTTCAAAACAATGTTGATCACCCCTGCAATGGCATCCGAGCCGTATTGCGCCGCGGCTCCGTCGCGCAGGATCTCGATGCGCTCGATGGCAGCCGCCGGTATTGCATTCAGGTCGGTACCGGTATTGCCCCTCCCGCGCGAGCCGAAAAGGTTCACCAGTGACGACTGATGCCGCCGCTTGCCGTTGATGAGTACCAATGTCTGGTCGGGTCCCAGCCCGCGCAGCGACGCCGGGTCGACGTGGTCGGCGCCATCCGAACCCGTCTGCCGGTTGGAATTAAAAGAAGGTGCGGCGAATTGCAAGAGCTGGTTCACATCGAGCTGCCCTTGCTTGGTGGTTACCTCCCGGATGTCGATCACATCCACCGGCGCCGGGGTGTCGGTCGACGAGCGGTTCAGGTTCCTCGAACCAACTACCGTCACCTGATTCAGTACCGTGGCGTCCGCAAGCGCGAAATCCTGATTTGCGGCGCCGTTCAGGTCCCGCTCCAACTTGTTATAACCCACGTAGGTTACCACGAGCGTAGCATTATTGTACGCTACCGTAAGGCTGTAAGCGCCGTTTTCGTCGGTAACCGTGCCGTTGCCGGTACCTTTTTCTATAACGGATGCGCCAATCAGCGGATCTCCTTTTTCATCGGTAACCTTCCCGGTTACTTTCAGGCCCTGCGCATAACAATAACAGGAGAGTAATGCGAAAAGCCAGGTTTGGTATATTAGTTTCATAAGATTGTAATGAGGTGCATTTATTGCGAAATATGCAATTTTCAGTCTCAAAACAAATATCACACAGAATAAAATTTTAAAAATTAAGTATTTGACAAAATTTATTTAAACTTACGGTTACATAAGCGCAAAATATAATATTTCCGGGCAAAAGCTTTTTCGAACTTCCTGCATTTCAAGGAGCTTGATGCGTATCTTTGCCGGTAAAATGTGTTTTTTCCCAATTCTGCTTCATTATGGTTTCCGAACTGATCAAATCGGCATTAGGCCGCCTGCGTATCATCGCATTTCTTGAAGGCATTTCTTACCTCATACTTTTGGGCATTGCGATGCCCCTCAAATACCTGGTTGGGCTTCCGCAGGTCGTGCGCGTTGTAGGCATGGCACACGGCGTATTGTTCGTCCTTTTTGTGCTCCTGCTGATCCAGGTAGCCATCGAAAAAAGCTGGTCTTTCAAAAAGTCGGCTTTGTCGTTCGTTTCTTCGCTGGTACCATTCGGGACATTCTATGCAGATTCCCGTTGGTTCAGAAATTGAGTTTCCGCTGAACCTTTTATATTCCTAAACACCCCTTGAAAAAAGTGCTACGTACCTTTATCCTGACCCCTTTCATTTTCTGTTTCCTCATTTTCCAAAGCATTGCTCAGAAACCGAACGAAAACTATCAATACCACATCCATTCTGCCACGTCGCCCGTCAAAGTCGATGGTGTAGCCGACGATCCCGCATGGTCGGCGACGGAAACCGCGAAGGATTTCTTCATGATCACGCCGATGGACACCAGCTTTTCCAGAGCGCTCACGGACGTGAAGCTGTGTTATGACAAACACAATCTTTACATACTGGTTATCAACTACAAGCCGATCCAGGGCTCGCTGATCGTCGAATCCCTGAAACGGGATTTTGCATTCGGAAAGAATGACAACTTCCTGCTTTTCATGGATACCTTCGATGACAAGACCAACGGCTTCTCGTTCGGGGCTAATGCGGCGGGTGCGCCCTGGGACGGCCAACAGGGCGACGGCGGTACGGTTGACCTCAGTTGGGACAACAAATGGGTAAGCGCCGTGAAGAACGAGGACGATAAATGGGTTTGGGAAGCAGCCATTCCATTTAAAAGTATCCGCTACAAACCCGGTATTACGCGCTGGGGGATCAATTTCAGCCGCCAGGACCTGACTATCTCCGAAAAATCGTCATGGGCACCTGTGCCGCGCCAGTTCCCGTCCGCGTCACTCGCATACACGGGCGTGCTGGTGTGGGACACGCCTCCGCCGACGCCGGGGCCTAACATTTCGGTGATCCCTTACGCTGCCATGCGCATGACCAAGGATCATCAAAACGACATTGCTACCAAATACAAACCGACCATTGGCGGTGACGTAAAAGTGGGGCTTACGCCATCATTGAACCTTGACCTGACCGTCAACCCGGATTTCTCGCAGGTGGATGTGGATGTGCAGCAAACGAACCTCGACCGTTTCGAGCTGTTCTTCCCCGAACGCCGGCAGTTCTTCCTCGAAAACGCCGACCTTTTCGCCAACTTCGGGTACGCTACCATCCGGCCATTCTTCTCCCGGCGCATTGGTTTGGGCGTTCCGATCCAGTTTGGGGCGAGGATGAGCGGGAAGATCAATAAAAACTGGCGGATCGGCGTGCTCGACGTGCAAACCGGCGCCAACGATACGCTTACGCCGCATAACAATTACTCCGTGTTCGCATTGCAGCGCCAGTTGCTGGCCCGCTCGAACGTGCGGTTCATATTTGTGAATAAAGACGCGACGAACTATAACCTGGAAAGGCATTCGGCCGCGAACCGCTATAACCGTAACATCGGAGCCGAGTTTAACCTGGCAAGCGCTAAAAACCTGTGGACGGGAAAAGTCATGTTCCTGAAATCGTTCACACCGGGCAAATCCTCCGACGATTTCACGCACGCCGCCGATTTGAAATTCACGAAAGCGAACCTCATATGGCAATGGCAGCATGAATATGTAGGTAAAAATTACAATGCGGAAGTAGGTTACGTGCCCAATGCCGTGCGTATGGGTTACTATAAAATCAGCCCGAATGTCGCCTACCTGTTTTTTATCAAACACAATAAAATCATCAGCCACGGGCCGAAACTCGTGAGCAATGTGTACTGGGACAAGAAGTTCGATATGAGCGACCGGGAATTCATTTTGTCGTACAATATCAACTTTATCAACCGCGCGACGGTGGCCTTGTGGGGTTCCAGCAACTATGTGCGCCTTTTGCGCCCGTTCGATCCTACCAACCTCGGCGGCGCTACATTGGCGAACGGTACCGAGCATAACTGGAAAGCCGTCGGTTTCGATATCGTTTCCGGCCCGCAGAACCGGTTTACCTACCTCGCGTCGGGTATTCTGGGCGGGTATTACCAAAACGGCAAACGCAACAACCTGAAAGCGGAGCTGGGCTACCGTGTGCAGCCTTATGTGGCTATTACAATGGCCGGTAACTACAACGATATCCGCCTACCTGAGCCGTGGAAACGCACGCAGCTCTGGCTCGTAGGCCCGCGCGTGGACGTAACGTTCACCAACAGCCTGTTTTTCACGACATTCATGCAGTACAACAACCAGGCCGACAATATCAACCTGAATGCACGTCTGCAATGGCGCTACAAGCCGGCATCCGACCTTTTTATCGTGTACACCGACAACTATCTGCCCGAGAATTTCAGGGTTAAGAACCGCGCTATTGTACTGAAATTCACCTATTGGTGGAATCTCTAATAAAACACTTCTATATTCTTCTGTTTGAGCTGGCTCAGTTGCTCGCTGTATTTACGCTCGGCATCCTGTCCCAAAAACGGGTTGCCGCGTAAATGCAGCTTGTCGAGCTTGCGGATCTGCAAAAGCTGCATTGGAAAATCGGGGAAATTGTTGGCAGATAAGTCGAGTTCCTGCAAATTGGTGAATGCTACCAGTTGGGAAGGGAATGTGGTCAGCCAGTTGTAGCCCAGGTCTACAATGCGTAGTTCCTTCATGCGCGTAATGCGGTCGGGCAACTTGCTCAGATGATTGTGATGCGCATAGAGCGTGTGAACGCTTTTCAGTTTATCGATACGTTTCGGCAATGCAGTGAGTTGGTTGTGAGAGACTGCAAAATGTGTCAGGCGTTTCAGCTTTGTGATCGATTTCGGCAGCATTTCCAGTTTGTTGTAATACAAATCCAACACTTCGAGTCGGCGCATTTTGCGGATACCGTTTGGCAGCACGACTATTTCAGCTTTGTAAAAATTCAGGTCTTTTACGGATTTCAGCTTTCGGAAACTGGCGTTGGTCAGCCCGCTCATCCGGTTGTTGCCCAGCCAGAGGGTTTCGAGTTTTTTGCAATTGCGGACCGTACGTGGAATGTCAGTAACAAGGTTCCTTTGCAGGTTGATCAGTTGCAGCGATGTGTTTTTACTGATGACAATGTTGTTACTGTTTAATATGTTCTTGCTTAGGTCGAGGTGACGTAACTTGGGCAGTCGTGACATATCGAGACTGACGTTTTCGAGATCGTTATCTCCCAAAAACAGTTCTTCGAGGTTAGGGAAGCGGTAGATTACTTCCGGAACGGTCGTAAGTAAATTTTGTCCGAGGGCCAGCGTCTTCACTTTTAAAGTGTCTCTCGTCGCGGTTGCCTCGGCCAGTCCACGCACGACGCTGTCCTTTTTAACCTGCGGTTCTACGGGGGGCCGGGTGTAGAAACTAACAAAAACGACGATAGCCGTTTTGGTACCGATAGTCCTGCGCGACACAAAATCGGTGAGATAAGGCGCGAGCTGCGCGGACAGGGCCACTGCCAGCGAGTCTTCCACGGAAGCTTCTTCCTGTTTCTTCTTGTCCCCAGTCCGAAAGCCGCGCGTAACGTTCAAAACGAGGTAATCTATTTTACCCTCCGCATTCAGGTAAAGCGTGTTCCAGGCCATGTAATCCTTGAATTTATTCGTTTGGAGGATTTGTTCGTACACGCGCTCAAACGCCGCCTGTACCGTATGCGGGTTTTCGTTCACCTGACCTTCGGCTTTTTGGTATTCCCCTTTAAATTTTTGCGAAAGCTCTTTGGAAACGTCTTTTTGAAGCAGCACCACAGGCTGCGCCGACATATGCAGGCCGGCAATGAGAAGAAAAACGGTGAAGAGTATTTTCATGACAGACAGCATTAAGTGAGCACACACAAACATAACTAAAAAGCTAGTTATATTATTATGCTTACTTATATATTTTCTGTTATGAATGATTGAATTTTGAATGACTGAATGACTGAATTTTGAATGATTGAATGACTGAATTTTGAATGATTGAATGACTGAATGAGTGAATGACTGAATGAGTGAATGGTCAAGTATAGTCACGTGGGGGCAGTTGTTGCTTTTTCTTGACAGTTTCATGGCCATTTCTGACTTAATGACGATTAGTCCGTTACCACTCCGGCGACCCCGTCAGTCATTCACTCATTCAGTCATTCAATCATTCGGTCATTCAATCATTTCAATCATTCAGTCATTCAATCATTATCATTTACTCCTCTCGATCGTATATTGAACGAGTTGTTCCAGCGAACGGCGGTGGGGCGAATCGGCGAATTCGTTCAGCAATGCGAGTGCTTCCTTCACATATTTCTCCATCACTTCCTGCGCGTAGCGCAAGCCCCCCGATTCCTTCACAAATGCGATTACTTCGCTGACCTTGTTAGGCTTGTGGCTTTCGTTGCGGATAATGTTGATAATGCGGCGTTTTTCGAGCCAGGGCGCGTGGTTGAGCGCGTAAATGAGCGGGAGCGTCATTTTCTTTTCCTTTATATCGATGCCAAGCGGCTTACCGATCTCATCTTCACCGTAGTCGAAAAGGTCGTCCTTGATCTGGAATGCCATGCCTACCTTTTCCCCGAATGCATGCATTTTGTCCACTATTTCCTTTGCTGCCCCTACCGAGCTGGCTCCTGCCGCGCAGCAAGAGGCGATCAGCGAAGCCGTTTTCTGGCGGATGATTTCATAATAAACGTCTTCATTAATATCCAGCCTGCGTGCCTTTTCGATTTGCAAAAGCTCGCCTTCACTTAGCTCGCGGACGGCCGTAGAAACGATTTTCAGTATTTTGAACTCCTCATGATCGACTGAAAGCAACAGTCCTCGTGATAACAGGTAGTCGCCTACGAGCACAGCGATTTTGTTTTTCCATAAAGCATTCACCGAGAAAAAGCCGCGGCGGTAGTTAGAATCGTCCACCACGTCGTCGTGCACG
>CAMLNK010000131.1 GCA_946481035.1 uncultured Dyadobacter sp.
CACCGATTTTGGTAATCTGCGCGTCGCCGCAAATGCCGGTGTTGCGGGTGATCAGCGGCTTCTCACCGAAACGTTTCCAGTGCGACATATCGTTGGAAACGGCCATAGCGATGCTTTCGAAGCCGCTGCCCTTGTCGTCGCCTTTTTCGCCTTTGGCATTGTAATACATCACAAACCGGTGACCGGTTTTGCGGGCTTTATCGCGGATGATGAGGCTTTTGTAAATGGTTTTGTCGTCGTACCAGCGGGCATCCTTGTCAATGGCCGAGAGGACGGGCCTTGGCAGGCGGGTTCCCTCGTTTGGTTTGGTCAAATCGGGGGTCGAAGCAATGCCGATGCCCAGCCTGCCGGCTTCGTAACCTTTCTCCGAGCCGCCGAGGTAGGAGAGCCAGTATTTGTTTTCAAACTTTTCGGGTTCATAAGTGCCGCCCCATTCGGTATCAACCAGGGCCACATAGCCTGCCTTCTGCGTAGCGTCCCAGGTGTTGTCGGTGAACGACATGATCTTGCCCAAATGCGTCCATTGCAGCAGGTTATCGCTTTTCGAGAGCCAGGTTTCATAACCTTTGCCATCAAAAATAATGTATGTCATGTACCAGATGCCACCCTTGCGGAACACGGTTGGGCTATCGACCATCCGGCCGCTGTCAGGCTGGGGGATTACGATGCCGTATTTGTATGGGGTTTTTACTTCTTCGAAAATGTTTTGCATTACCTGTTGCGGAACTTTGGCCCCGCCGCCAGACCGCCCACCGCCCGACTGGGCAACCGCTCCGCCGACCAGACCAAAGCCCGCCGTAAAAAACAATACACATCCAGTCAGCACTTGCTTTATCATACTAGTTGTAATCCGGGTTCTGTTTCAGTTTTGGATTGGAATTAATGGCGATCTGCGGGATCGGGAACACCGCCCTGAATGCGCCATTAGGCTTGTGCGACAGCCAGCTTTTGGTGGTATACACCCCGAAGCGGATCATATCGCGGCGGCGGAAGCCTTCCCACGCAAACTCCCAGCCGAGCTCGTCGAGCATCCTGCCGTATTGCACCGTGGCCGCATTGCCGGGGTCCACGACTTTGTAATTTTCGACATAACCATATTGATAACTGCTGCCTTTTTGCAGGTCGGCCCCGGTAACGGTCGCTTTGGCGGGTTTGGCGGCGAATGCCCGTGCGCGCACCTGCGATACCACCGCCGCCGCGTCCGCAGCCTTGCCTGTACGCAGGAGGCATTCGGCTTTCATCATCAATACCTGCGAATAGCGGAACAGGGGAAAATCGTTGCCCAAACTGCCTTGCGCCTGTGTTTTTACTTCGAATTTATTCATCCGGTAGCCCTCTGCCTCGCCGGTGTAGAGGCCGTCGGGAAGCTCGTTGGTGAGCACCACATTCTTGCCGGCCTGGTCGTAGGAGCCTTTCAGCGGCGTCACGCCGTCGGCGGCGAACTGCGGGCCGATCATCCAGGTCGCTTTCAGGCGCTGATCGTCCGAGTCGTAGGTATTGATAAATTGAGGCACACCCTTTGCCGAACCCGCGCCCCAGGGCGTTGCGAGCATATTGACCTTGTTTTTTAGCGAAGCATGCCACGAAAACATGTGTGCGCTGAACCCGCCGGCCAGGTTTTCTTCAAAGGGAATTGCAAACACGATCTCGGGTGAATTTTGATTTTCGGTAACAAAAGGCGCGGAGAGGCCGGTTTCTAACTGGTATTTGCCCGAAGCGATCACATCGTTGCATTGGGCGAGGCACTCCTCCCACCTGGTGTCTCCGGCATAGATGCCGGCGTTAAGGTAGACGTTCGCGAGAAGCGTTTTGGCAGCCCATTTGTTGAAACGTGCGTACAGCAGCGTGTTCCGGTCTTCGCTCAGGTTGGGGATCGATTCTGTCAATTCTTTGACAACGAATTGATAAAGCTCTTTCCTGCCCGTTTTTTCGAGCAGTTCCTCGGAGCGGTCGGTGATCAGCGGTGCATCGCCGAAATTGTCGCAGATAAGCCAGTAAAAAAATGCCCGTACCGCCCGCATTTCGGAGATCAGTGACTCTTTGGTAGCACCGGCGGGAATAGTGATTTTATCGTTCGATAACTGATCGATCAGCCGGTTGGCATTGATCACCCCCGAATAGAAGGTATTCCACATGCTGTTGATCTGCGGGTTTTCGGAATTCCACGTGTGCAGGTGCATGCGCTTATAAATGCCGCCATCGTCCCAGCCCGATGCATTGGCGGGCATTACAATGCCGTCGGCGGTGGATTCCTGCGCCATGTACCAGTGCGTATGCGAGATCAGGTTGCGCATATTCGCGTAGGCGATGCTCATAGCCTGGTAGGCATTGGAATAATTATAAGTGTCCTCGGTTACCTCGGAGTAAATTTTCTCGGTCAGGTCGTTGTTGCAGCCGCTGGTGGCGGTCATCAGCAAAAGTGCTGTGCCTATATAGGGTTTCAATGGCTTCATGTCAGATAGTCTTTTTTGAATTTGAATAAGAACTAGAATGTCAGCGACGCGCCTGCGGTGAAGCTGGTGGTGGCCGGATAACGGTTTTTGTCGTCGATGCCCGGGAACAGGCCGCTGATACCGACTTCCGGATCGATGCCCTTGTAGCCTGTGATGGTGTACAGGTTAGCTACCGCCAGGTAAATGCGGGCGTGCCGGAGGTACTTGTTTTTCAACCGGAGATTGTACCCCGCCGTGATGTTGTCGATCTTCCAGTAGTTGCCGTTTTCGATGTAGTAGCTCACGTAGTTCAGCGACTGGTCGTCGGCGAGCGGGCGTTTGCCGTAGATCGGGTCGTAGGCATTCGAGCGCAGGTTGCCGCGGGTGAGCATTACGGGCGCACTCCAGAACATTTCGGTCATATTCAAAATCTGGAAGCCGAATGCGCCGCGCATGGTGATATTCAGGTCGAAGTTTTTGTAGGTCAATGTGTTATTCCAGTTCAGATAGCGCTTGGGCAAGCCGTTGCCGATGATCTGCTTATCGTCGGCCTGCTGTTGGGCGATGGGTTTGGGTTCGCCATTTTTGCCTTCGATGATCCAGTGGCCGGTTTCGTCTATATCGATGGTCTTAAATCCCCAGAAATTACCCAGCGGCTGGCCTACTTGTACACGGTGCGTGGTTTGCTGAATCGGCTCGCCGGTGTTGCCGGTATCAAAATAGCCGCTGGCTAATGCAAACTTGTCGTTCGAAAGGGAAAGGATTTTGTTCGCATTGGTTGAAAAATTAACGGAGGTAGTCCAGCGGAACGCGGCGGTTTGCAGCGGGATTGCATTCACCTGGATTTCTATCCCCTTGTTTTCCATCGAAGCCGCGTTGGCGGTGATGGTACTGTACAAATAGGGCGGGGTAGGGACCGGGAAGTTGGCGATCAGGTCGCGGGTGGTGCGGCGGTAGAGGTCAATCGAACCGGAAAGCCGCTCGTTCAGGAAGCCGTAATCGATACCCACATTCACTTCTTCCTTACGTTCCCAGCGAAGATCCGGGTTGGCATTGTTCGACGGGTTGATCGCCTGCACCCATTGGCCGTTGATCAGCACATTGGTATTGAAATTGATTTTATTCAAAGAAATATACGAACTGCCTGGTTCTGTACCGGTTACGCCATATCCTGCCCGGAGTTTAAGATTAGAAATGGTGTTGGAGTTTTCCAGAAATGCCTCTCTTTTTAAATTCCAGCCCACCGAAAACGCCGGGAAACTGCCCCATTTGTGATTGGCCCCGAAGCGCGAGGAGCCTTCATGACGGATACTGGCCGAGAGCAGGTATTTATTCCTAAAACTGTAATTAACCCTGAAAAAATAGCTGATCAGCTTGTTTTCCGACTGCTCGGACAACTCCGGGGCTTGTCCGCGGCGTAACGCCAGGCCTGCGTTGATGTTGTTGTAGGAAAAATTGTCGGTCGGGAAATCCCAGTTCTGCATCCAGTAGTTCTCGATATTGTACCGCCGCCAGGTATGTCCCGCGAGGATTACGAAGTTGTGGTCTTGAATGGATTTGTTGTAGTTGGCTGTAAATTCAAACAAGTCGTCCTGCGAGCGGGTGGCACCACGTGAGGCGAAGCCATTGCGGCCGTTGCGACTGGTAGAGTAGTGGTTTTTGGTTTCATAGTACCCCCGCGTGCTGTTGAACATGTCCCGCGCAAACAATGCCTTGATTTCCAGTCCTTCTATCGGCGCTAGTGAAATCGTGCCGTAGGTTCTGAGGTTGTTGTTGCGGTTCAGCCCGTTCGATTCCTCGATCAGCGCGACCGGGTTCATGTAATCCGTTTTGTCGGTGCGCTCGGTCCATTTGCCGTTTTGGTCCTTTAACGGCTCGGTAGGGTTGAATGTAAGCGCATTGCGGTACACCAGGCCGGAGTAGGGACCGCCATCGATCGAAAAGTATTTCTGCTGGTAGCCACTCAGGTTCGCATTGATTTTCAACAACCCGTTGAACATCGAATGGTTGACCTCGATCCTTGGGAACACGGTGGTATTGTCGGATTTCCTCATGATCCCGTTCAGCTTGCGGTATTCCATGCTCACGATGTAGTTGGTGGTGCGCGAGCCACCGCGGAGGCTGATATTATGTACCTGGGAAAGGGGTTTTTGGGTTACCTGGCTTAGCCAATCGGTGCTCTGCCCGTAATCGATGGCGCCGGGCTTGCCCTGTGCCGCCAATGCGCGGTATTGGTTGACATCCATAAAATCGAGCTTGCGGGTGAGTCTTTGGGTAGTGAAATATGAGTTCACCTCCAATGTTGCAGGTGTTTCGCCTTTGACTTTCCGGGTGGTGATGAGGATAACCCCGTTGGTTCCGCGTGTACCGTAAATGGCGGCCGCCGAGCCGTCTTTCAGCACGTCGATCGACTCGATATCCTCCGGCGCGACGGTGTTCAGGCCTCCGGGCACGCCGTCGATGAGCACGAGCGGTTCGGAGCTGGCATTGATGGTCGCATTACCTCTCAATGTGATCTGCGCAATGGCCGTCGGGTCGCCGCTGGGCGTGATGACGCTCAGCCCGGCCACCTTTCCGCGAATGAGCTGGGCGGCGTCCTGCACCGGGCCTTTTACAAAATCCTCCGACTTTACACTCGCAATGGCGCTGGTGATCTGCTCGCGTTTTTGCGTTCCATAACCCACTACTACCACTTCTTCGAGACTTTTGAGATCGGGCGCCAGGGTAATGTCGATGGTGGAGCGGTTGCCCACTGCCACTTCCTGGTTCTGGTAACCGACATAGGAGAATACCAGCGTCACTTCCGCTTTGGGATCGTCACTGATTGCAATGCTGTATTTGCCGTCGACGCCGGTGGTGCTGCCGCGCGTGGTGCCTTTGATGAGGACGCTTACGCCGGGAAGGAGCTCGCCGCCGTCGCCCTTTACGATTCCGCCTACCGTTCTGTCAGCGGCTTTATTATTCGCCTCCATCGCGACGGTATGCTGAGGCCCGGAGAGCGCGAGGTTGATCTGAGTTGCAGGCGCGGTGTCGCCGGTGTTGTTCTGGATTTCGAGCTGCGCGCCAGGTTTGGTTTCTTCGGTAGTCGTCAGGATCAGGTAGGTCTGTTTGCTGACCTTTTTGTACCGCAGCCCCGAAGGCAGGATATTGCTGAGCTTGGTTTCAATCGTCTGCCCGGCCTGGACCTGCGCCGGCGCCACGAACAGGCCTTCGAGCAGTTTTTCTTCAAAAAGTATGTCAACCTTATATTGTTTTTTAACCTGCATCAGCGCATCCCGCAGTGCTATCCGGCTGCCTGGGATTATCGTAGGTACTGTATTGCTTTTGGGGCGGTTCTGGGCCATGAGCTGGGCTTTCAGCGGTGCGCCACCCAACAGGCCTCCCACCATTAAGGTTGCAAGAACTTTAACGTGTAATAGTTTCGTCATGATTATGGATTGTTAAGGAATTACGGATGATTCGAGTCGATCACGAAGGTTTCGGCCCCGTCGTCGCCCGGGGGCGAGTGGGTAACGTGTGCATTCAGGACGTCGGAAAGGACTTTCAGTACATTGGCAGGGTCGCTTGCATTGAACGTGCCGCCTATCGTGCGGCGGGCGAGCGTGGAATCCGCCACCACGACATTCACGCCGAAATGCTCGCTGATCTGGTAGGCGATCTCGGAAACCGGCGTGTTTTCGAACATAAACCGGCGCTGTTTCCACGCCTGGTGCGCCGAAAGGCTCTCGCTGTGTTTCAGGGTGAGCGTTCCGTGCGTCGACATGGTGGCAATGTCGCCGGGTTTCATCAGCATAGGTTTGGGGTTCTGCTCTTTGAGCGAGCGCAGCTGCACGCTTCCCTGGCTCAGCACCACTTTTGAACCGCGTTCACGGCTGTATACGATAAATTCGGTTCCCAACACCTTCACTTCCAGCTTGTCGGGCGTGCGGACGATGAATTTACGATGATCGAGCGTATGCTTTACCGCAAACTCGGCTTCGCCTTCCAGCTTCACCTCGCGCGTGCCGCCTCCGAAACCGAAACGGGGAATGCTGAGCACCGAATTGGCATTGAGCGTCACCCGGCTGCTGTCGGGGAGGACCACCGTCCGGATTTCGCCGTATCCGGTTTCATATTGTTTATAAAACCAGAAATCGGATAGCAGATAAGCACCCATGACCAATGCTACCGAAGCCGCTGCCGCCCATTTGAATGCGAACAGCCTTCCGCTTAGCGTGCCCGCATTCGTGCGCGCGGGCATCGAAATATCGGGATTCCCCTGAACGGTATGTAGTGAACGTTGGTAACCTTCTTCCACGTCCGGTGTGAACTGCGGGTTTTCGGTTTCCCATTCATCCAGCCATTGAAAATACAGTTCGCGGTTGGCGGGATTTTCCAGCCATTCCTGTATCAGAATGTTCTGCATCCGGGTGGTTTTCCCTTCAAAGAAGTTCTGGATGACCTGTTTGGAAAGAAGTGATTTCTTCATGCTTCGTGGAATTCAGTATGACATATATCCGATAGCGTTATGCTGTCAGACGAATAGGAGTAAAATCTGGATCAGTGAGAGCAGCCCGTGGTCCTGCAATGCCTTCCGCAGGATCGATAGTCCCTTGGTAATGTGCCCTTCAACGGTTTTGACCGAAATGCCCAGTTCTTCGGCGATCGCACCGTTCCGTTTACCCTCGAACCGGCTCATCAGGAACACTTTCTGGTTTTGTGGTGATAGCGACCGGATCACCTGCTCCACTTTCAGTACCAGTTCCTGGAATTGCAGTTCCTGCTGCGGGGAGTTGGCCGGAGTGGCTAGGGGGAGGTCACCCAGCTCTTCGGTGACCGACTCTTTACCAAAATTTTTGCGCATATGATGAAATGCCGCATGCCGCACGGTCGTGAACAGGTAGGAACGATAGGAGGTAGTAACCGCCGTATGCAGCTGTTTTGTCCAGAACTGGCTGAATACCTCCACCACAATATCCTCGGCAACATCACGGGCATACACAAACCGCACTGCATGGCTGCACAGCTGCTTGTAATAGCGTTTGAAAAGCAATTCGTACCCGCGTGCAGGGTCGGTTGCGAACGCCTGTTTGATAAACAATTCCGAATCGACAAAGTCTGCCGGCAGCTTTCGGACCTCCGGGAAATCGGATGTCGGCCTTGCCGGTTCGTTCGCACCAGTTTTATTTTCTACGGAATACTTCTGGTTCATACAATTCATGTAAGTAGGTTAATCATAAGAGTACTTTGCGCCCGCGCTACCCTCGGTCGTTTTGTGAAATTTTTATTTTTTTTTGACTTTTTTGGACGTGAGGCGTTGTTGGGAACGGTCAGGAGGTTGTCAGGGATAGTCAGGTGTGGTCAGGAAGTTGTCAGGGATAGTCAGGTGTGGTCAGGAAGTTGTCAAGAATAGTCGGGAAGTTGTCAAGAGTAGTCAGGTGTGGTCATGGGTAGTCGTAAATAGTCAGGAATGAACAGGTTTGATCAGGAATGGTCATTTGCTGTATGAAGCGGGCAATTCATAGTTCAAGGCCGTACGCAGGGCGTCCGAATATGAACACCAAACTAGTCGTGACGATATACGAATAGTGCATACGGATCAGAAATGGCCTTCCGCATGCTTAGGCCTGCTTTTTTTGATAAACCAAACAACGCCTGACTATTCCTGACCACACCTGACAATACCTGACTACACCTGACTACTCTTGACAATACCTGACCGCACCTGACTATTCCTGACCACTCTTGACTACACCTGACCATTTCCTGACCACGCCTGACTATTCCTGACCCACACCTGACCATTTCCTGACAACCTCTTAACCACGTCTAACCCGTACGGACCCCATGCTACGCAATTACCTGAAAATCGCATTTCGCCAGTTGGCCAGAAACCGGGCGTATTCATTCATTAACATCGGCGGCCTCGCTGTGGGTATGGCGGTGGCCATGCTCATTGGGCTGTGGGTTTATGACGAGCTGTCTTTCAATACCTACCATGAAAACTACGCACGCATTGCGCAGGTACGCTCACGGGAGTTCGGCGAGC
>CAMLNK010000132.1 GCA_946481035.1 uncultured Dyadobacter sp.
GGCCGTAGCTGCCGCCGAAGTGGCGGTCGGGCTTGCCATTATCGTAATGATTTACCGCAACACCAGAAATACGGATATCGGGTTCCTGAACAAGCTGAAATGGTAATTATCGGCACATAACCGGTACATAATCAAGAGATTAAAGATTAAAAAATAGACATGTCTGCATCATTACTCATCCTGATTCCGCTGCTGCCGCTCGCCGGCTTTCTGATCAACGGAATCGGATTTCCCAATATTCCAAAAGGCGCAGTAGGCATTATCGGAACATTGGCGGTTGTTGCCAGTTTCGTTTTGTCGGTCATGACCTTCAATGCATTTGTAGCGTCGGGCAGCCAGCCGTTCATCGTACCGCTTTTCGACTGGATCACCGTCGGCGACCTCAACATCCCGTTCTCGTTCCAGGTTGACCAGCTTTCGTTGCTAATGCTGATGATCATCACCGGCGTAGGCTCGCTGATCCACATTTATTCGATCGGCTACATGCACCACGATTCGGGTTTCGGTAAATTTTTCGCTTACCTGAACCTGTTTTTGTTCTTCATGCTCCTGCTGGTGCTCGGTTCCAACTACGTGATCATGTTTATAGGCTGGGAAGGTGTAGGGCTTTGCTCTTACCTCCTCATCGGTTTCTGGAACAAGAACACCAACTACAACAATGCGGCCCGTAAGGCATTCATTATGAACCGCGTGGGTGACCTTGGCTTCCTGCTGGGCATCTTCACGATCATCGCTACATTTGGTTCGGTGGAATACTCGGAGGTTTTCAGCAAAGCGGCTGCGGGCTTCCAGGTGGGGGATCCGGTGATCATTACCATTACATTATTCCTGTTTGTGGGTGCAATGGGTAAATCGGCTCAGATTCCTTTGTATACCTGGCTACCCGATGCGATGGCTGGTCCTACCCCGGTTTCAGCCCTGATCCACGCCGCTACCATGGTTACCGCGGGTATTTACATGGTGATCCGCTCCAACGTGCTCTATTCTCTGGCGCCTTCCACGCTCGAAATCGTGGGTATTATCGGTGGCGCTACCGCGTTGTTTGCCGCTTCGATCGGTCTTTTGCAAAACGATATCAAGAAAGTCCTGGCCTACTCTACGGTGAGTCAGCTGGGTTATATGTTCATGGGCCTGGGCGCAATGGCCTATTCGGCTTCGATGTTCCACGTCATTACCCACGCATTCTTCAAAGCATTGCTCTTCCTAGGGGCAGGTAGCGTGATCCACGCCATGTCCGACGAACAGGATATCCGTTCCATGGGTGGTTTGAGAAAAAAATTGCCTGTTACCTTCCTGACCTTCCTGATCGCTACGATCGCGATCTCTGGTATCCCGCCATTTGCAGGTTTCTTCTCCAAAGATGAAATCCTTGCGCATGTTTTTGAACACAACAAAATCCTGTGGGTTATCGGTGTGCTGGGTTCTGTAATGACTTCCTTCTACATGTTCCGCCTGCTGTTCCTGACATTCTTCGGGACCTTCCGCGGTACGCATGAGCAGGAGCACCATTTGCACGAATCACCGGCGTCTATGACGGTACCTTTGATCATCCTCGCCATTCTTTCGGCAGTGGGTGGTTTCATCGGCGTTCCCGAAGCATTGCACGGCTCGCACCAGCTGGCGCAGTTCATGAGCCCGTTGTATGATCTGGCCAAAACGGCGAACCCGGCTGCATTCGAGCATACTTCCCTTTCGCATTCGGAAGAATATATGCTGATGGCCGTTTCGGTAGCCGCAGCATTGATCTCCGCGATCGCGGCTTATGTGATGTATGTGCAAAAAGGCGCGGTGCCGGCACCGGATTCGGAAGAAAAATCAGGCTTGCAGCGTGCGGTTTATAACAAATACTATGTCGACGAACTGTATGATGCGGTGTTTGTAAAACCAGTCAAAACACTTTCCAACGTCCTGTACAGCTTCGGCGAGATCTTTATCGACCTGATTATCGATGCATTCGTAAGGCTCGTAAGCCTGGGTGCGAAACTGTTGAGAAAAACACAAACCGGCTCTACCGGCGAATATGTATTCGCGATGGTGATCGGTATTGTGGTCATATTATTCTGGAAGCTGTTACTCTGATCCGATCATTCGACTTGAAAATATGCTTACTCTTCTTTTAATACTTTTACCGATAGCGGCAGGCATTATCACCCTCCTGGCCGGCGAACGCATGGCCAAGCAGCTTGCGCTGGTGGGTGGCCTTGCATCCCTGGGCGTCGCTATTTTCACCTGGCTGCAATTCGATCCTGCGGCTGGTTTACAGTTTGGATTCAAATATGCCTGGCTGGCATCGGGAGGCATTTCCTTCGCTGCCGGCATCGACGGTATCAGCATGCTTTTGGTATTGCTTACCACGTTCCTGACGCCGCTGATTATCCTTTCGGCATTTAAAAACGAGTACAAAAACCCCGCGGCATTCTATTCGCTGATCCTGTTCATGGAAGCGGCGCTGATCGGCGTTTTCACTGCCACCGACGCATTCCTGTTCTACCTGTTCTTCGAAGCTGCATTGATTCCCGTTTACTTTCTGGCGGCGATCTGGGGCGGCGAGAACCGTATCAAGGTTACATTCAAGTTCTTCATCTACACGATCTTCGGAAGCTTGTTCATGTTCGTGGCGCTGGTTTACCTTTATTACCAGACTCCCGGCGAGCACACTTCTGAAATTTCCGCATTCTACCAACTGCAACTGAGCCCGGCAGCACAAGGCTACCTTTTCTGGGCATTCTTCATTGCATTTGCCATCAAAATGCCGCTTTTCCCCTTCCATACCTGGCAGCCTGACACTTACACCGAGTCGCCTACCGCGGCTACGATGCTTCTGTCCGGTATTATGCTTAAAATGGGGGTGTACGGTCTCATCCGCCTGCTGCTCCCGATCGTGCCGCTGGGCATGGAGCAATGGGGCTTCCTGGCGATGATCCTTTCGGTGATCGGTATCATTTACGGTTCCATCATCGCAATCCAGCAGAGCGACATGAAAACGCTCATTGCCTACTCGTCATTCGCCCACGTAGGATTGATGGCCGCCGGTGTATTCTCGTCTTCATTGAACGGCTTGCAGGGCGCATTAATCCAGATGCTTGCGCACGGTATCAACGTGATCGGGCTTTTCTTCATCGTCGACATTATTTATTCAAGAACCAAAACCCGCTACCTCGATCAGCTCGGCGGCATTACCCAAAGCACACCGCATTTGAGCGTGTACTTTATGGTGCTGTTGCTCGGCAGCGTTGCATTGCCGCTTACCAACGGTTTTGTGGGTGAATTCCTGTTGCTTTCAAGTGTATTCCAATACAAAGGCTGGCTCGGCGCCGTAGCTGGTCTGACGATCATTCTCGGTTCGGTGTACATGCTCCGTTTGTTCCAGAAATCCATGTTCGGACCGAAATCGAAATGGGTGGAAGGCTTCCAGGACCTTACTGCCAGCGAGCGCGCCGTATTGCTGCCGCTGATCGTCATGGTATTCTGGATCGGTATTTACCCAAGCACATTCCTGAAAATAACTGAGCCTGCTGTAAACCAATTGTTGCAACTGGTCAATAACTAAGTTAAGAATATGTATCCCATTATATTGTTGTCGGTTTTTGGAGTAGTAACGCTTTTTCTGGGCTTTTCGAAATCCAAGAACATCCTCCTGCCATCTACCCTGCTTTTCCTGGCCATCGCGTTGGGAAGCAACTTTATCGAATGGGGCAAAGGGCCGTTCCTGTACTTCTACGACATGCTCCGCGTCGATAATCTTACGCTCGCATTCAACGGGATCGTACTGATTTCCGCATTCATGATCGCGGCGATCTCGGGTGGTTTTCAGGATAATGCGGATTCCGAACCGGCCGAATATTATGGATTGATGCTTTTCTCCCTCGTAGGGGCGATCATGATGATCGGCTTCGATCACCTGATCATGCTCTTCATCGGCGTCGAAATCCTTTCCGTGGCCATGTACGTGCTCACAGGAAGCAACAAGCGTAACCTGCGCTCCAATGAAGCTGCATTGAAATACTTCCTGATGGGTGCATTCGCAACCGGTTTCATGCTGTTCGGTATGACGCTGCTTTACGGTGCAACCGGTTCATTCCAGTTGGTCGCCATCCAGGGCTTCGCATCCACTATGTCTGCGGCTTCGCAATCCTACATTTTCTACGCAGGTTTGCTGCTGCTGCTGATCGGTATGCTTTTCAAAGTATCGGCTGCGCCATTCCACTTCTGGACGCCGGATGTGTACGAAGGCGCACCTACCATTTTCACGACTTTCATGTCGACGATCGTGAAAACGGCCGGTTTTGCGGCATTGTTCCGCTTGCTGAACCATTCATTCGCTATCTACAACTTCTGGTGGATCGTAATCGCCGTCATTGCTGTGCTTACCCTTCTGGTGGGCAACATCGGCGCTACCAGCCAGAACAGCTTTAAAAGAATGCTGGCCTACTCGGGTATTTCGCATGCAGGTTACCTGCTGATCGCGCTCACAGCCCTGAGCAAGCCTACCCAAAACGCCATTATCTTTTACTCACTCGCCTACTCATTATCCACTATCGCCGCATTTGGTGTACTGATGCTCGTTTCGAAGGAAAAAACGATCGAAGGACAACCCAACGAGCGCTACGAGGCATTCAATGGTTTGGCAAAACAAAATCCTTTGCTGGCTTTCGTTTTGGCGGTATCCATGCTTTCACTGGCCGGGATCCCGCTCACAGCCGGGTTCTGGGGTAAATTCTTCATATTCACCAGCGCGGCGGAGCGTGGTATCATCTGGATTACGGTGATCGCTGTTCTGATGTCGACAGTCGGCATTTACTACTATTTCCGGGTGATTATTTCTTCTTATTTCAAAGAAGGGGATACAGTAAGAATCCGCGTTGCACCGTTTTACCAGATTATCCTGGTACTGGCTACATTCCTGACGATCCTGTTTGGTCTTGCGCCGGGCATCTTCGAAAAGCTGATCTAAAAATTTGTAAATAATACTTTACGAAAATCGCCGTATATCCTACGGCGATTTTTTTGTTACCAAACTTCCAAACACGCGTATCAAGGATATCCATTATTTAAAATGATATCCCAATGCAAACACAACGACACACTTACCCTTTCTTCACATTCAGGCCGGAGGAACTGCTCGGCCGCGAACCTATCGTTCTGGATCTGCAAAATGCAGCCCGGGAAATCCATCGTCGCAATATCCTCATCACCGGAGCCGCCGGCTCGATCGGCAGTGAACTCGCCACGCAGGTATGCGCCTGTGCGCCCGCGAGGGTAATATTGATCGACCAGGCGGAAACCGCATTGTACGACCTTGACCACCAGCTCAGGCAACAATTTCCCGGAACCGACATTTCCTGCCAGATAGCAGGCATTACCGACGCATTACGAATGGCAGAGTTGTTTTCGCAGACCCACATTCACATCATCTTTCACGCCGCGGCCTACAAGCACGTGCCATTCATGGAGCAGCATCCCTACGAAGCCATTAAAACCAATATTTTCGGCACCGAAATCCTCGCCGACCTCGCCGTTTCCTACCACGTCCGGAAATTCATCTACATCTCCACCGACAAGGCCGTCAGGCCTGCCAGCGTAATGGGTGCCACCAAACGCTTCGCCGAGCTTTACCTGCAATACCTCAGCCACGAATACCCGGGCCAGACTCAATTCATCATCACCCGGTTTGGAAATGTGCTGGGCTCGAATGGTTCATTTCTACTCCGTTTTGCACAGCAGATCCGCGAAGGCGGGCCTGTTACGGTCACCGATCCGCTCGCGCAGCGGTACCTGATGACGGTCGCCGAAGCCTGCCAGCTGGTATTGCAAGCAGCAACCACCAGTAACGGCAACGAAATTCTGTCATTTGACATGGGAAAGCCGGTCAGGATCGCCGACGTCGCGCTGAAAATGATCCGGCTTGCCGGAATGGAACCGGGAAAAGACATTCAAATCCAGTTCACGGGACTCAGAGCAGGCGAAAAATTGACGGAAGAGCTATACAGTGAAGGATTAGAACCAACCCCATTTGGGCAGCTCAGAATGCTCCGCTTCCCCGACGCCACCGAACAATGCATGCGCTATGCGATGTCTGCATTGCAGAAAGCGCTCGATTCAGGCCGGCCCGAAGAAATGGTAGCCATACTTAAAATGGTAGTCCCTGAATATATCAGTGCCAATTCGCCGTTTGAAAAGCTGGATAATGTGCATACCGGCAAAAACGCTCTGACCGCCGACAGCTGACCGCCGACAGCCGACGGCCGATGTTAATCCAATACATCAATTCCCCGGTATAAACCCGCTTGTGCGCATCCAATGCAGGCAGCGGCCAAACCACTCGTCGAATGACGGCGTTTTGGGGTAGCCATGCTGGCCCTGGGAATAAATATGCATATCGGCGGCCACCCCTTTGGCATTCAATGCTTCGTAAAAGCGAATGCTGTTGGACACCGGCACCACTGTGTCGTCGCCCGCGTGCGTGAGGTAGGCGGGCGGCGTGGAGGCCGTTACCTGCAAATCGTTGGAGAAATAGTTGATGCGCTCGACCGAAGGAGATCCACCGAGCAGGTTGGCCGAAGAGCCCTTGTGCCCGATTTTGCCCTCAAAACTGATCACGGGGTACACCAGCACCATAAAATCCGGTCGGAGGCTGGTTTTTTGAGGGTTGTCGATAAAAGTGCTGTCGTAATGCGTACCGGCTGTGGAAGCGAGGTGCCCGCCCGCCGAAAAGCCCATAATGCCGATCTTCTCCGGATCGACCTGCCACTCTTTTGCCTTTTCACGTACCGTTTTAATGGCCTGCTGCGCATCCTGCAACGGGCCGATGGCCTTATCTTTCATAATGCGGTCGCTCGGTAAGCGGTATTTCAATACAAATGCTGCGATTCCGGCCTTATTCAACTCTTTCGCAACCCGGTAGCCTTCACGATCGATCACCAGCCCGCCATAACCTCCGCCCGGGCAAACTATCACCGCTGCCCCATTCGCTGTGCCCGCCGCGGGAAGAAATGCCGTTAGCGTCGGCTTCGATACGTTTTTTACGTATCCCTTTTCACCGGTTTCCTGATTTTCCGCTTCGATCGCGTTCGGGACCCGGCCCGGGTAAAGTGCCATTTCCGTCTGGGCGTGGAGCGGCATCGCGATAAGTTGGACGAGGCCGAGAACGGCCAGGAGGCTGGATATTTTTATCATTTAATTTTTTTCTAATTCCTATTAAATATATTTTCTACCTAAATTTCGGTTACACTGTTTAACCGCCCGGCCACACAGAACCCTCCGTTGCGGCTAGTGCCCGGCAAACAATGGGTTAAGACATACTTTCACAAAATATACCTGCGCGACGTGCACGGGGAAACCTCCGGAGTGGAGCGAACAGAATTGCACCATTCTGTGTTATTCGACTAATTCTTTTAATATTAATATAATATTTACAAGAAATTCGAAACGCGTTTGTTACTTTGTCCCATTGAACAATCAAAAAAATAACTAGTTTTGTAGAGTATCCTAATCATGCACTAGTTTCTTTGATAAGTTATAAATCGTCTTAAATCCACAAAAGAATGAAATATACAGTACATGCAGAAGGCAGGTTTCAGTTTATCGATGAGGGAAAGGGCGAAACATTACTGCTTTTGCATGGCCTTTTCGGTGCATTAAGTAACTGGGATGGCATTATCGACCATTTTTCAAACCGCTACCGGGTCGTTATTCCTTTACTTCCAATTTACTCGCTTCCTCCCCGTGAAGCCGGCCTGGAAGCATTGCTTGCCTTTCTCGAAGACTTTGTTTCGTTTAAAAACCTTACCAACGTTACGGCGATCGGAAATTCACTCGGTGGCCACATCGGCTTGCTATACACCCTCAAAAACCAGGAGAATGTGCAGCGACTGGTATTGACCGGCAGCTCGGGCCTGTTCGAAAACTCGATGGGCGGCTCCTTCCCGAAACGTGGAAGTTATGATTATATCAAGGAACGCGTAGCCTACACTTTCTATGATCCGGAAGTGGCTACCAAGGAGCTGGTCGACGAAGTGTTCGAAACCACTTCGAGCATTCCGAAGTGTATGAGCATTGTAGGTATTGCCAAATCTGCCCAGCGGCACAACCTTGCGAAGGACTTGCACCAGATCACCGTTCCTACCCTGCTCGTTTGGGGATTGAATGATACGATTACGCCACCTCATGTAGGTTATGAGTTCAACCGCCTGATAGCTAATTCGGAATTGTACTTTATCGATAAATGCTGCCATGCACCGATGATGGAACATCCGCACGAGTTCAATGTGATCCTGGAAAGCTTCCTGGAAAAAGATGTGACGGTTCCCGTCGCATAAAAGCCCGGGAATACCGGGAAAATTTCTTTTGTTACGATAGTTGATCTATATATAGTTTTTTTATAGCT
>CAMLNK010000133.1 GCA_946481035.1 uncultured Dyadobacter sp.
CCCAATAAGTCGTATCAGATGACATTTCAAGTCGACCTGGCGACGAGATACAGCGCAAGCGCCATTGTGGACAAGGTTACCTTCAAAGCGGGGGTGTCCGCAAGAGAGCCTTTGACGACGAAGCTGGCCTCTGGTATATATGCTTTCAATCTCGACAAAGGCACCGGCACGCAAGTGGGCAAGGATGTGCTGCTAAGCGGGAGCATTACCAGTACCAACCCCGACGCCCGGTATTATACATTATTAAGGTATTCCAATGACGGACAGCCCGTTACTGTGACCGCCAATAACCAGGGCGAGCTATGGTTTTATGCCGGTACCGATTCCGATTATAAGGATACGACCATATTTTACTTCGACCGCATTATCGCCCGGTTCAAAGAACTGTAAAGTGTTTTGTAAATTCGCGCCAATTCATTAACCCACATATCCCTACCGGAATGGTACAGGTCCAGACATTTGTTTTTAATCCATTTTCTGAAAATACCTACCTATTATACGACGAGACAGGCGAAGCGATCATTATCGATCCGGGCTGCTACGACCGCTCGGAAGTGAACGAACTAGCCTCTTTTGTTGAAAAACACGGCCTGAAACCCGTGCGGATCGTGAACACGCACGCGCATATCGACCACGTGCTCGGCGTGGCGGCGCTCAAAAGGAAATACGGCATTCCGTTTGTCCTCCATAAGCTCGACGAACCACTTCTGAAGGCTGTTAAAACCTATGCTTCCAACTACGGCTTTTCCGCTTTTGAAGAGCCCGAAATAGACGGCTTTATCAAGGAAGGCGAAACCATTGAATTTGGTAATACTTCCCTGAAAACCATCTTCGTACCCGGCCACGCGCCCGGGCACGTGGCATTTGTGAACGACGCGGATAAGTTTGTGATCGGTGGGGATGTACTGTTCCGTATGAGCATCGGCCGTACCGACCTCCCCGGCGGCGACCACGGCACATTGCTGCAAAGTATCCGCGAGCAAATGTTTACATTGCCCGACGATTACACAGTTTACGCCGGCCATATGGAGCCTACCACCATTGGTTTTGAGAAAAAAAACAATCCGTTCTTCAAATAGCGTCCTATGATCCGTCGCAATATACCCAATGCCCTCACTTGCGGAAATTTGCTTTGTGGCTGCATTGGCGTGGTAGAAGCATTCCACAATAACCTGCTGCTTTCCTGCGTACTCATCGGCATCGCATTGATTTTCGATTTTCTGGACGGCTTTCTCGCCCGTTTGCTCAAAGTGACCTCCCCCATCGGCCGCGATCTCGATTCCCTGGCGGATATGGTAACTTTCGGTCTCCTGCCTGCTATTATCCTGTATCAGCTGCTGATGCAAAGCATTCCTGATTTACTGGGTATATGGAAGGCTTATCCGGCATTTATCATCGCGATTTTCTCTGCGATACGCCTCGCGAAGTTCAACAACGACCCCCGGCAGTCCGACTCCTTCATAGGCGTGCCCACACCCGCGAATGCGATGCTGATCGCCTCCCTGCCCCTGATCGTCCATACCGAAAGCGAATTTTGGAAGGACATTATCATCAATACCAACAACCTGCTGGTATTAAGTGTAGTAATGTCGTATGCGCTGGTGATGGAGCTCCCGCTGATCGCGCTCAAATTCAAAAGCTTCGGTTGGAAGGGAAATGAGGCCCGGTTCATCCTGATCGGTGTCACTCTTATTTTACTTGCAACACTGAAATTCCTGGCCGTTCCTGCTGTTCTGATCGTTTACGTACTTCTCTCGATTGCTGCAAACGTCAGGAAAAAGCAAATTTGAATTGGTAGGCACGACTTTTTTTTGCACTTTTGCAGTCTTTCCGGCAACGTATGTTGCTTATTATTATCATTTTAGCATTAACTACTGTTCATTTCTGCCGTTACACCCTCAGCAGTTTTGAACCGTCCCGATTAGCATGGCATTCTCCCGCATTACAGGCCTGGGTTTTTACGTTCCCGACAATATCATTACCAACGACGACCTTACCCAATGGATGGAAACTTCCGATGAATGGATCCGCGAGCGGACGGGGATTCAGGAGCGTCGGTATTTCGAATATGGAAAGGATACCAATTCCAGCATGGCTGCCGCGGCTTCGCGCCAGGCACTGGAAAGGGCGGGGCTTACGCCCAATGATATCGATGTGATCGTGTACGCTACCATTACCCCCGATTATTTCTTCCCGGGCTCCGCATTTCTGATGCAGCGGGAACTGGGAATGGATGGCAAACCGGTGATCGACATCCGCGAACAATGCTCTGGCTTTGTGTATGCACTTTCCATTGCCGATCAGTTCATCAAATCGGGCATGTATAAATCGGCGTTAGTGGTCGGTTCGGAGATACAATCATCGTGGATCGACAAGAGCACGGCGGGGCGTAACACTGCGGTTATTTTTGGAGACGGCGCGGGCGCAGCTGTGGTTACTGCCACCGACGATCCCCAACATTGTATATTATCTACACACCTCCATGCCGACGGCCGGTTTGCCGAAGAGCTGTTTGTAAAAGATCCGGGCAGCAGCCGCGAAGGTCGGCCGGTGAGCCAGGAGGTGATCGAAGCGGGCGGGCATAATGTGTTTATGAACGGCAATGCCGTTTTCAAACACGCAATCGTGCGCTTTGGCGAGGTGATCCAGGAGGCATTGGAGGCCAATGGCTACACCGCCAACGACATCGATCTGCTCGTGCCGCATCAGGCCAATATCCGGATCAGCGACTATGTCCGCCAGCAACTTGGCCTCTCTGAATCTCAGGTTATCAACAACTTACAACGTTTCGGGAATACAACAGCAGCTTCCATTCCGATTGCTCTGACGGAGGCATGGGAGACGGGAAAAGTAAAAGAAGGCGACCTGGTTTGCCTTGCCGCATTCGGAAGCGGGTTTACGTGGGCGTCCGCGCTGATCAGGTGGTAAGGTACCCGGCTAGAATTGTCCGGTCGACAGCATTACCAAAGTGCACCCCTCAATTGGTATGATATTTTTATCAATTAAAATATCCTTAAATTCAGGATTCTCTGTACCAGGGTTGAAGATAACGCGTTTAGGATTTAGAGAAACTATGTAATCGTAGTATTCAGGTTGGTGGCTCGGATTGATATACAAAGTGACGGTATCTACGTCTTTCCAGTCAGTTTTGTCTGTGTTGATTTCTTCTCCTAATGCAAAACCTTTCCTGCGTCCGATGAGTAAGATGGGATGACCATAGTGCCTGAGTTTCTGTGCAGCCAGGTAAGCGTATCTGGATGGGTTTGAAGTTGCTCCGATGATGAGTGTACGTTTCATGCCAAATCAATTTAATAAATAACAAGGGCCCAATGCAGCCCCTCACACGCTTTTGAAACACCAAAAGATCGTTCCCGATTCCCGGAAGGGCCGGGAGCAGGATGAGTTAGACGACCGTAAGAACCTATAATAATAGCTTTTATCAAAATGAATGAATCAAATGTAAGCCGGAGCTTCTGGAACGAAAAGTGGGCAAAAATTTTATTCGACGAGATCGAGAACGCTCCCCATTACGAAGTATCCAATTATGGCAGGTTAAAAAGTTTCCAGAACAACCCCAAGGAGGGCGTTGTGATAAAAGGATCTGTCATTCAAGGTTATAGATCTTTAAATATCCGCGTTGCAGGTGGCAAAACCATCAACCGTTACGTGCACAAGCTGGTGGCCGAGCATTTTGCAGAAAAGCCGGATGCCGAGCATAACTTCGTGATCCACCTGGATTTTGATAAGCAGAACAACCATTTCGAAAACCTGAAATGGGTTACCAAAGCGGAAATGATCGACCATAACCGCGAAAACCCTGCATTTATCAACCGTGTGATCCCACGCCGTACCAAAAATTACAAGCTGACGGAAAGCAAAGTGCGGATCATTAAGAAACTTTTGAAAAACGATAATAACCGTTTGAAAATGATCGCAAAACAGTTCGGAATTACACATACCCAGCTCAACCGGATTCGTTCAGGAGAGAACTGGAAACATGTAACCGTTGAAGATTGATCAAAATACTTATTTGAGTTTTTCAGCGGCGGAAACCGTATAACCGCTGCCGTTCGCACCCTCTTCAAAGTCCACCGACACGCCTATCACATACATGAGATGGCGCTTGTCTATCAATACCTTAATTCCTTCGATAAGGTATGTCTGGTCATGCTCTGTGGCTGTGTCGAACCCCAGCATAAAAGATCCGCTGCACGCACCCCCTCTCAACCCCACCCTGAGTCCATAGGTGTCGGGAATTTTGTTGGCTTCCAACGTCGATGTAATTTCCAGCCTGGCTGCCTCGGTCAATTGAATCGGGTTATTCATCCTACTCTTTATTCTAGATTGCGATAAATCAGTTAACGCAAACTGCCGTCGTTCCATTCGCGTTTTGAAATAAATATCTGCCAAATGCGGCTAATCCTTTAATTTTGTGCCTCATTTTGGCATAAAATTACAATTTTGGATATGGAATATACATTGATACTCGGCGTTCTGGCAGTCGGTCTTGTTCTGACACTCGCATTAGGCGTCATGCTGAACTCAGTTGCCGACAAGTTTCTGGAAAAACAACGCATAGATGTCCGCAGCAAAAATGTGAACATCACATTACCCCTGCGCTTGCAGGCATACGAGCGTATGTGTCTGTTTCTGGAACGTATTACCCCTAATAACCTGTTGCTTAGATTGGCACCTTCGGCTATGAGCGCGTTGGAACTCCAGACGATCATCCTGCACGAAATCCGGGAAGAATATAACCATAATGTGGCGCAACAGCTTTACGTGAGTTCTCATGCCTGGGAGCAGATCGTGAATGCGATGAACGAAACGGTGGCGATCGTGAACCAGGCCGCGGCGGAAGTAAGCGCCGAAGCCCCGGCTGCCGACCTGGCGAAAAAGGTTTTCTCCCACGTGATCGAAAAGGAAATTCAGCCATCGACGCATGCTTTGAAGGTGTTGAAGGAGGAGATTAGAAACGTTTTCTGACCGCCGACCGCTGACGACCGACCGCCGACTGCTTGATGGTTTTCGACAGTGGCTAATGTCAGCGCAGGGCTGATGCAATAGCAGTCAAAAAACAGAAAACCAACCGGCCGTCAATAACACGCCATCGGCGGTCAGCCGTCGGCAGTCGGTGGTCAATGACACGCTATCGGCGGTCAGCGGTCAGCCGTCGGCCGTCAAAAATTAACATCAACAATATTCAAGCCGGCCACCAACCAAAAACCGGCAACCAACATAACAAAATGCTTTACCCCAATACATTAGAACAAAAACTGGGATTTGACAAACTGAGGGAACGTTTGAAGGAGCTTTGTATCAGCTCTTTGGGACAGGGTTTTGTCGAAAAAATCCGGTTTTCCGAGAATTTCGGCATGGTCGAGAAGCTGGTAAGCCAGACCGCCGAAATGCAGCGCATACTCGAACTGGGCGAGAATTTCCCCTCCCAGAATTACATCGACGCCACGCCCTATCTGAAACGGGCTTCCATTGAAGGCATGCTGCTCACACAGCCGGAGTTTTCAGATTTGAAAGTTTCGTTGCTGACGATCCGCCTTTGCCTGCGCTTTTTCGAAGGCCAGGAGGCCGATGCATTCCCCATTTTGGGTGAATATGCCAGGACGATCAGGGTTGAGAAGGCCGTTACCGATGCTATCGACCGCATTATCGACGACCGTGGGCAAATCCGTGATTCGGCATCACCCGAACTTTCACGCATTCGCAAGCGGTTGATTTCCGAGCAGGCCGGCATCCGTAAAAAGCTGGATACGATTCTGAAATCGGCCAAAAGTAATGGCTGGATCAGCGACGACGTCTCATTAACCGTCCGGAATGGCCGTATGGTAATTCCCGTTGCAGCTGAACACAAGCGGAAGCTTCGCGGGTTTATCCACGACGAATCAGCCACCGGCCAGACCGTTTTCATCGAACCAACGGACGTTTTTGAAACCAATAATGAAATCCGTGAGCTGGAATACGAAGAGCGTCGTGAAATTAACCGCATTCTGCTCGAACTCACGGCATATATCCGGCCTTATGTACCCGATTTGCAGAAGGCGTACGGCTTCCTGGGTTTAATGGATTTCCTCCGCGCGAAAGCCCGGTTAGCAGGAGAAATGGGTGCCATTAACCCGCCGTTCGAAAACCGCCAGTTTATCGACTGGCGCGAGGCGCGTCATCCGTTGTTGCATTTGTCGTTTCAGAAGCAAGGCAAAAAGGTAATCCCGCTGAATATCGAATTACAGGAAAAGCAACGTATCCTGATCGTTTCGGGGCCTAATGCGGGTGGTAAGTCCGTGGCACTGAAAACAGTGGGACTCATTCAGTACATGTTTCAATGCGGTTTGCTGGTACCAATGCTGGAAGGTTCTTCGATGGGCTTTTTTCAGAATATCTTCATCGATATCGGCGACGAACAGTCGTTGGAAAATGACCTGAGTACATACAGTTCGCATTTGACCAATATGCGCCATTTCCTTTCGATGGCGAACAAAAGGACGCTGTTCCTGATCGACGAGTTCGGTACCGGTACCGAGCCGGGCCTGGGCGGAGCCATTGCGGAAGCTATTCTTGAAAACCTGACCAAATCGGGCGCATTCGGAATGATTAACACGCATTATACCAATTTGAAAGTACTTGCGGATAAAACGGAAGGGCTTGTGAATGGGGCAATGCGCTTCGATGGCGAGCATTTGGAGCCGCTTTACCAGCTGGAAATCGGTCGACCGGGCAGTTCGTTCGCATTCGAGATCGCTTCCAAAATCGGGTTGCCGAAAGCGGTAGTAGCCCGTGCCAAAGAGAAATTGGGGACACAGCAGGTGAACTTTGAAAAACTGCTGAAAGAGCTCGATATCGAACGGCGCGTATTTGCGGAGAAGAACATTGAAATCGGTATCAAAGAGCGCAAGCTGACCAAGCAAGTGGCCGATTACACCGCATTGAAAGACAAGCTCGAAAACAACGAGAAGAAGATCGTCAACGAAGCCAAGCAAAAGGCCAAAAACCTGCTTTCCGACGCGAATCAGCTGATTGAGAATACGATCCGGGAGATTAAGGAAAATAAGGCCGAGAAAGAAAAGACCAAAACGGTAAGGACTGCGCTCGAAAATTTTGGTAAAAACAACCTGAAACTGGCCGAAGTAGCCGAACCGCAACCCGCCGAAGAGGAATACGAACCGGAAGGCGGCGACATTACTCCGGGCAGCTACGTGCGTATCAGCGGGCAGACTGCTATTGGTGAGGTGCTTTCGATCAAAGGTAAAGATGCTGAAATCCGCATTGGCGACCTGAAATCGAATGTGAAGCTCAACCGTCTGGAAAAAGTCTCGCGGAAAACCTACCGCGCTGCAACCGGGGAAAAAGGGCTGAAAACGACTTCCAAAGGCGTCGATATGAACGAGCGGATGCTCAATTTCAGCTTTAACCTCGATATGCGCGGCAAACGCGGCGAAGAAGCGCTCGGGCTGGTCGATCAGTTTATGGACAACGCCATTATGCTGGGATACGACGAGCTGCGCATTGTTCACGGCAAGGGCGACGGCATCCTGCGCACGCTCGTACGCAACCATCTGCGCGGGTACAAGCAGGTAGCGGGCATGTACGACGAGCACGCGGACCGCGGCGGCGCGGGCGTGACGATCGTGAAGTTGAAGTAATGCTTTTGAAAATACATAATAATGCGAAAAGGGCGCCTCATCGGCGCCCTTTTCGTTTGATATGATCAGCTATCAGTGAACTGCCGCCGAAGAGGTAGCTACTGTTTTGCGCCCTTTCATCCAGAAATACAGGATCGCGAATGCGACGATCAGCAATGCTGGGAACATCACCATCGTGCTCAGCGTCGCCTGACCGGCTGCGAGCTCCATTTCATCGCCGGTAAGACCAGCCGCAGCTTTTTCAGCTTTGGCATCATCCAGCCATTTACCGATTACCGGCTGCCAGATAGCCGTTGAGAACATTCCGATACCACCTACGATAGACATACCCAATGCACCGCTTAAAGGCACGTTCTGAGCCACGAAACCGATCATGGTTGGCCAGAACAGCGCAACACCCATCGCGAAGATCACAGCCGCTGCATAAGCCGCAGGACCGGTTACAGTGCTAAACAGGTAGATACCGGCCGCAGCGAGGATGGAAGAACCCCACAGAATACCGGTTTGGCCTAATGCAGCAACAATCGGGTGCGCGAAGAAGCGTGTGATGGCCATCAAACCTGTTACCAATGCAAGGATCAGCATCGGACTTGCACCGCTTTTGCTCATGATCAAGCCTGTCCATTGCTGCGGACCAAACTCGCTGATAGCGGTGAATGCCATACAAACGAAGATGAAAATGAACAGCGGTGTAGCCAT
>CAMLNK010000134.1 GCA_946481035.1 uncultured Dyadobacter sp.
CCTACAACATCCGCAGGACCTATTATTACAACAATGCGGCCGATAAGGAATATTTCGGCAAGCCGATTTTGACCAAAAGGGGAGCCGACGGACAGCTGTATACCACTAAGTCGGACGGCACACCGACTAAATTTGTGCTGGATACTTTGCGGCAATACTACCCCTACATCCGCAAAATCGAGGGAACGCCGATGGGTAACAACAACCTGAGTGGGAATTCGGTGAAGGATTTCAGCCGGATGCGGGTTGCGGAAACCTACCTTCTGCGTGCCGAAGCCTATTTCAGAAAAGGTGATAATGCCATGGCTGCCGCGGATTTGAACATCGTCCGTGCGCGAGCCAAAGCCAAATTGATCGCCGCTGCCGATGTGACCGAAGATTTCATTCTCGACGAGCGCTCACGCGAACTGGTGGTGGAGGAGCCGCGCCTGCGTACGCTTATCCGCATGGGCAGGCTCGTGGACAGGGTGCGTAAGTACAATTCGGTGCCTTCGGTGGCCAACGGCCCATCGTCGGGCGCAACCATCCAGGACTTCAACCGTTACTGGCCTATCCCTCAGAAGGTGATCGATGCCAATACCGGAGCCAAATTTGAGCAGAACCCCGGTTATCGATAGGATTGTATGTTGTTTTAAATCAATGAATTGGATTTTAAATTCTAAACCATATGCAATCCAGGAGGTCATTTCTTAAACAGAGCGCATTGTTATCGGGCCTTGCGGCAGGGCTGGATGCATTCGGTCAGGCGGCGCAGCGCAGCATTCTGCTCCGCTCGTCGTGGCAGGTCGAAAACATCGGCGATATCGGGCACACGCCGGGCGTTATCACGCTGTTGGAGCGATATTATCCGGACGTGGAAGTCCGTTTATGGCCGGTCGATATCGGCAAAGGTGTGGACCAGATGCTGGCCAACCGCTTTCCTAAATTGAAAATCGTTACTTCGCAAGCCGACGTCAAAAAGGCATTTGCTGAGTGTGCATTCATGCTGCATGGCTCGGGGCCTTCTTTGGTGCGGGGCAAAGACCTGGCATTGTGGAAGGAGCAAACCGGCAAGCCCTATGGTATTTATGGCATTACTTTTCCGGGTGTGTACGGCCTGCCCGCCGATCGCTGGAAGTTCAAGCCGGGAGATATTTCCATTATGACGGGGGCGCAATTTGCCCTGTTCCGGGATTCGGCCTCGCTGGAATTTGCCCGGGAAAACGGGGTAACGTCGCCTATTATGGAGTTTTGTCCTGATGGCGCATTTGCTGTGGATTTGAAAGACGATGCGAAGGCAAGTGCATTTTTGAAAAGCCATGACCTGAAAGACGGTCAGTTCGTATGCGTGATCCCGCAGCTTCGTTTCACACCCTGGTGGGAGCTGCCCCGGAAGAACCAGAAGCCCAACGCCGACAAGCATGCCCGCAACGAGGCCATGAAGGAGCACGACAATGCGCCTATCCGCGCCGCCATTACCGCCGTGGCCCGGCAAACGCCCTACAAAATCCTGATCGTACCTGAAAACGAAACGCAGATGCGGATCGGCAAAGAAATGCTTTTTGACCCACTGCCCGGGGATGTGAAACAAAAAACCGTGTTGCGGACCGAATACTGGCTCACCGACGAGGCGATTAGCACCTATGTACGCTCAGCGGGACTGTTCGGAATCGAAATGCATTCACCCATTATGTGCATCGGTAACCGCATTCCTGCGATTGTGTGCCGTTTCGAGGAGCAAACCAGCAAGGGTATCATGTGGAAAGACATCGGGCTGGGCGAGTGGCTTTTCGACCTTGACCGGTCCGAGGATATCGACCGGCTCGTGCCTGCTGTGCTGGACATGCTTACCAACAAAAAATCGACCTCACAGAAGGTAGACAAGGCGCTTACATTCGTGCACAAGCGCCAGAAGGAAACCATGGCATTGATGGGGCAATATCTCAGTTAAGCTAAAAAAGAAGGTTTAAATAACTACCGATTATGTATCTGGAAAACAGAAGAGATTTTATAAAAAACGCCGCCGCGCTGGCAGGCGTGATAATGTTGGGCGAAATGGCGCAAGCCAAGGCTGATCCAACGATCCTGTTTGTTTCGGGCTGGCAGGATGTCAACATCGGCGATATCGCGCATACGCCCGGGCTGATCGCATTGCTCAAAAAGCGGCTGCCGAAAGCGAAGCTGATCCTTTGGAAAAAAAGCAAAAGCGATTTCGCCGAAGGTATGCTCAAAAAGCATTATTCCGATTTGCAAATTATTCACGGACAGGTCAGTAAGGAAGGTGAGCCGCAATCCGACGAGGTGAAAAAGGCATTTTCCCAGGCCGACTTCTTTCTTCATGGCTCGGGGCCGTCGGTGGTGGCGGCCGATTACCTGGACAGCTGGCAAAAGCAGACCCAAAAGCCATTCGGTATTTTCGGGGTTACCATCCAGGATGTGACACCCGATCTGAAAAGGATCATTCAAAATGCGGCCTTCATTTTTACCCGCGAAACAGCGTCGATCGGGAAGCTGAAAGAAGCAGGCCTGGAAGGAAAGCACATCGCATTCGCGCCGGATGCCACATTTGCGATGGACATCCGCGACGATGCGACCGCTGGCAAATTTATGACCGACAACAAGCTGATCGACCGGAAATTTATCTGCGTCATCCCCCGGTTAAGGCGCACGCCCTACTACAAGATCAGGCCTAACAATGCGGGATGGAGCCCCGAACGCATCCGCGAAGTGGACGAGCTCAACGACAAATGGAAGGAAACCGATCATGCAAAACTACGCGAAGCAATGGTAGCATGGGTGCGAAAAACCAGGGGGAAGGTGGTGGTGTGCCCGGAAATGACCTATCAGCTGGACGTTATGGATGATCTACTGATTAATCCGCTGCCCGATGATGTAAAACCCTACATTGTGAAACATGGCTACTGGCTGCCCGATGAGGCCGCATCTCTGTATAAAAGAGCGCAGGCGGTGCTGAGCTTCGAGTGCCATTCGCCGATCATCGCCGCCGCAAATGGCACGCCGTGTTTCTACCTGCGCCAACCCGAGGATACTATTAAGGGCCAGATGTATTACGATTTGGGCCTGTCCGACTGGACGTTTGAAATCGAGCAGACCAATGCCAAACAGATCACCGAACGCCTGTTGGAAGTGAACGCGGGTTATGAGGCTGCATTGAAAAAAGTCCGGACGGCCATGGGCAATGTCAGGGAGCGCTATAATGCCGTGTTCACGATTGTGGGCGAGACGATTTGATATCGGCTCGCATGATCAGTAGGACTTAGCTACTACATCCAAATACCGATTACTTTTTTGTGAATTTATCGATATTGAGCTGTATCTTCCTATCAGGCATCTCCTGAATTTCCATCAAAAGTGTGACCTTACCCAATGCCCCTTTCAGCGTAAGGGTTACATGCCTCGGTTCAGCGGACGGATCTTCAAATACTGCGTGGATCACCGTTAATCCCTCAATGTAAGGGGTTTTCCAGTTACAACTATCGGAAGTTATCGTCCCGGTCATCACTTGATCGGGATTTCCGGGTTTGATTGTGATCTTGGTTTTGCTGATTTCGATCGTGCTCGACTCGTCGACGGTCCTTTGCAAAAGGCCTGAACCGTTCAGATACTCTGTTTTAGAGGCCGAAAGTATTGCCTCCTCGCCACATTGTGCGAAACTGTGGAATTGTACAAAAAGCAACAGAACAGGTAGTAGTAGATTTTTCATGTTTCATGGCTGGTTTTAAATTACACAAATATATGCAATGCCACGTACTATTCAATGCATAGTACATGGTATTACATATATTTTGATGGACGGTCTTTTCAAAGGATGTATGACCGCAGAAGCGAGGTACACATTACCGTGTGGCCTTACACTCAACGCTTTGCAGATCGAAGTTAGCGATCAGAATCACAACTGGCGAAAGTGGGATATGACGTATCTATTAGACATGTATCTACGAATTACTTCTAATTTATTCTATCAAATTACTTTGTATCGTTGCTTAATTTCGACCCGTGTTGTTGCTGTTACAGGACAAAACGACATTTCTATACATCCACTTGTCTTAAACAAAAAGAAACATGGGTTCGATTGTTTTTACGCACACAATTAATAGTCACACTTCGGAATGGTGTAAAGATGCTACCAAAGATTTCCTTTATCAATACGCTACCGTGAGCGCGCTTATGTCGGGCGTTTACGATGGAAATCTCACGCTCGGCGAGCTAAAAAAACGCGGTGACTTTGGATTAGGGACATTCAATGGCGTAGATGGTGAATTGGTTGTCAATCAGGGGAAATTCTACCGGGTGCATTCCAGCGGCACAGTCTCCGAAGTCTCCGATTGCGATCACACTTCGCTGGCATTCGTCAAATTTTTCAAGGCCGATCTGAGTTTTACTATCCAGGCCGCGGACATAACACTCGCACAGCTGCAACAAAAGATCGCGTCCGTGTTAACGGTCGATAAGTTGTACGCAATCCGGGTTAGGGGCACGTTTTCGAAACTTACTGCCCGGGCGTCATCGCTTGCTCAAAAGCCCTATCGACCATTGCAGGAACATTTGGCTCAAAATCAGGTTATTTTTAACCTGACCAACACCACCGGCGTGGCAGTAGGTTTTCTGGTGCCCCCTTCCATGGAGAAAGTGAATATACCCGGCTTTCACTTCCATTATATATCCGATGACCTCAAGTCCGGTGGACATGTATTCGACTTTACTGCAAACCAGCTCACCGTGGAGATTGACGAAACCAAAGGGTGCTACTTGGAGCACAGTTAGCGCAGCGCGACTTGCCAGGCTGTCACCACCGACTACCTGGCAAGTTGCAGATCTGCTATGCTTTTGATCCGGTTACGTTCCAGGAAAGCATCAATGGTTTCAAAATGCTCGATCACACGTTTGTCTTTGAACTCGAAGACTTTTTCGGACAAGCCTTGCAAAAAGTCACGATCGTGAGAGACCAGCACCAGCGTTCCGTCGAAGTTTCTGAGTGCTTCTTTCAAAACATCCTTCGACTTTAAATCCAGGTGGTTGGTCGGTTCATCGAGAATTAACAGGTTTACCGGTTCGAGCAGCAGCTTCACCATGGCAAGCCGCGTTTTTTCGCCTCCCGACAAAACGCTTACCTTTTTGTCGATATCATCACCCTGAAACATAAAGGCGCCCAGAATATTTTTGATCTGGGTCCTTACATCTCCTTCTGCAACCTCGTCCACAGTCTGAAAAATAGTCAGATTGGGATCTAATAGCGAGGCCTGGTTTTGCGCAAAATATCCGACCTTGACATTGTGTCCAAGCTGGCAGGTCCCGTTCACATCTATCTGGCCCATGATAGCCTTGATCATCGTGGATTTACCCTCACCATTCCGGCCTACAAACGATACTTTTTCACCCCGTGAAATAGACATACTTGCATTTTTGAACACAACCTGGTCCCCGTAGGATTTCGACACATCTTTCACCGTAACCGGGTAATCCCCCGACCGCGGTGAAGGTGGAAAACGAAGTTTCAGGGCCGAATTATCGATTTCGTCGATTTCAATAATTTCCAGTTTTTCCAACATCCGTTCGCGGGAGGAAACCTGGTTGGTTTTGGAATATGTACCGCGAAAACGCTCGATAAATTGCAGATTATCCGCAATCATTTTCTGCTGTTCCTGATATGCTTTAATCTGATGCGCCCTGCGCTCCTCACGCAATACCAAATAATGTGAATAGTTGGCTTTATAGTCGTAAATGCGGCCCATGGTCACTTCTATCGTACGGTTGGTGATATTGTCGATGAAGGCACGGTCGTGAGAAATAACCATTACGGCATTTGCCTTATTCACCAAAAAATCTTCCAGCCACATCACTGACTCAATGTCGATATGGTTTGTAGGCTCATCGAGCAAAATCAGGTCCGGCTTCTGCAACAGTATTTTGGCAAGCTCAATGCGCATGCGCCACCCGCCACTGAATTCCTTGGTTTGACGCTGAAAATCTTCCGGCCTGAATCCTAGTCCTTTCAAGGCCTTCTCAACCTCGGCGTCATAATTAACCTCTTCGAGTTGGTAATATTTTTCACCCAGCTCGGTAACCTGCTCGATGATGGCCATATATTCCTCGCTGTCGTAATCGGTGCGGGTTTCCAGCTCAAGATTCAGTTTCTCCATTTGGGCACGCATTTCAAAAACCTGCTTGAATGCCTTGGCCGCTTCTTCGAAAACGGTACAGTTATCTTCGGTCAATAAATGCTGCGGCAAATAGGCGATTACAGCATCCTTGGGCGCACGTACATGGCCGCGCGTGGGTTTTTGTTCACCAGCAATAATTTTCATCATGGTGGACTTGCCCGCCCCGTTTTTACCCATAAGGGCAATTTTATCGGTAGGATTGATAACGAAGGAAACCTCGCTAAAAAGGGCAGAACCGCTAAATTCAACGGCCAAATTCTCAACTGTAATCATCGTCTCGTTTTTTGAAGCCGCAAAGGTACGCTTATAGGGTTGAAAGAGACAAAAAAAGTCAACTTTTAGCCCTTTCCTGAATTTTGGCCGGTTGTAAAGTCAGGCTATACCCACAGCTAATCCTTAAATGTCAAAATGAAACGGGCGCCCTGGTTGGGTTTACTTTCAAGCAAGATACTGCCTCCAAGGCTGGTTATTTGGTTGTAAATCAGGTAAAGCCCGACTCCCTTTCCGTCGGGATGGTTATGAAAGGTCTGGCTTAAACGGAACACTTTATCGTTGACCGCGTCGATATCAAAGCCGGTTCCTTTGTCGGCATAGATTAGCTGGGTGGAATTTTCGAGTTTTCTGGAAGTGATCAGAATTTGCGGATCTTCGCCTGGAATGGTGTATTTAACAGAATTGGTGATCAGATTCAGGAAGGTGCTTTCCAGGTAAGATTGGTTGTATTTGATGGTTTTTGCCTGTGAGAAGTCCAGCTCAATCCGTGCTTTCGAGCTTTGCAACAGTGAACTTAGCGAGTTTCTGACCTTATCCAGGGATTTTTCCAAATCCAACTCCTCGGTCTTGACCATCAGCAAATCCTTGTTTATCAGCGCATCCACATAATGGTTCAAGGTGTCTTTCAGGTCTTCTGCCGTGGATTTAAGAATTGCCAGGAATGCAAGCGTCTCCTGATCACGGATTTGGGAGGTGTCCATCAAATCAAAGACCGAAAGCAAATTGCTTACCGGTGAACGCAGGTCATGCGAGGTAGTATAGGTGAGCTGTTTAAGGCTGTGGTTGATCTTGGTAAGGCTCGCGATCAGCTCGTTGCGATCCTTTTCGATAAGCTTTAAATGGGTGATGTTTTTGGCAATCGCATAAACAAGTTTTTCTTCGTAGCGAGGAATGGAGGTCCAAGAAAGCCAGACGATCTCCCCATTTTTTGTAACATACCGGTTCTCGAAGTTCAGCAGCGGGATATTGCTTTTGAGCTTCTCCCGGTACTGCCCGGTAATGTCACGGTCGTCCGGATGGATAAACGTATCAATGGGACTGCTCATCAATTCTTCCACGCTGTAACCCAGTAGTTTAGGTACGGATGGATTGATTTCTTTGAAAAAACCATCAAAACCGGCTATGCAAAGCAGGTCTGCTGATTCCAGAAAGAACAATTCCTTATCAATCGTTGCTTTGCGTGGGGGTAAATCAAAAGAAGCTTTCATCAATACAGAGGTGGCAAAGGATCATTGGCAAAATAGGCTTTTGTCAGCATATCCACAATGAGCCGGTTCAAACTGTGCTAAAATAAGCGGATCAAAATCCCAGGATTGTGTCCGCTCATTTTTTGTCGATGAGAACCACCACCGCTTTCCCCGTGTTTTCGGCAGCTAGGAGCAATAGATTTTTCTATTTTTCTCCAATGGAAGCCTCTGTATTGATGGAAGCCTGCATTTTCTGTTCCATATTATCTAACCTGGCAGCCAATTTTTCGGACTGGGACCTGAGCGTCTTGTTTTCATCTTTCAATGCTTCAATTTGTGCCTGTTGCTCCTGAATGGCTTTCGCCAGGAGTGGAGTTACCTTCCCGTAGTCGACTGCCCAGGGTTTCTCAGATGCATTTTCTCCGCCAACAGTTACTGCGGAAGGGAAAATTTTATATAAATCTTGGGCGATGAAGCCGGTGATAGATGTTTTTGATTTATCAGTAACGTAATTATAGTCCGAGACCTTTACCTTCATTAAGTCTGACAATCCAAACCGGGTGTCTTTTATATTTTCTTTCAGTCTTCTATCCGATGCGGTGTTGTAGGTAGTTGTACTCCCATTTGTAGAAATGTACCCAACAACAGCTCCATTTACCGAGAACAACTGGAAGTTTCCTGCCGCAGATCCAAGAGTTGCATTTC
>CAMLNK010000135.1 GCA_946481035.1 uncultured Dyadobacter sp.
TTGTTCCTGCCGGTGGATGCGGAGGCTGTAAAAAAGATGAATATCATCAAAAGCGACCTCGTTCCATTCGTGAGCGATTCGATCAGCTGGACGATCGGTAAAGGTGATTTGTACAAATCAGACCTGATCATGCTCGATATCATCGCTTCCAATGACTGGAAACGTCCTATTTACTTCTCATCAACCCTGGGCGGATCGAGCTATCTCAACCTGAAAGAGTATATGCAGCTTGAAGGCTATGCCTACCGCCTGTTGCCGGTGAAAGTACCTGGCGCGAGCGATGGTTATGTGAATGCCGATGTGATGTATAAAAATATGATGAACAAAATGTTCTGGCGCGAGCTCGACAATCCAAACACATATTACGACAATACTTACCTCGGCTCACCGGTAGCGACAGCCCGCATCGCATTCCTGCGCCTCACCGGACAGTTGATCGCCGACGGCCGTAAGGACGAAGCGAAAAAAGCCATCGAGCGCTCATTGGCTACCATGCCGGACAAGAGCATTCCATACGATCAGTTCTCGGCCAATTTCATCGGTCCGTTGTTCGACTTGGGCGAAAGCAAGAAAGCGCTCGAAATAGCCGAAACAATGGCTACCCGCGCCGACGAAGTGCTCACCTGGGCGAAGAACAACTCTACCACCCGCCGCCGCGACAGCAACGTGTACCTGTACATCATGCAAGTGATCGTCCAGGAATGCCGTGACGCGAAACAGGAAGCCGCCGCGAAGAAATACGAAGCGATCTTCCAGAAGCATCTGGCTGCGTTTAATATGTATGGTGGAGGGCAGTAGGCCAAGACCCATTAAATGCGAAAACCCCGAATAATTGCGTGTTCGGGGTTTTTGCATTTAACGATGGTTTAAATTTCAGAGGTGTTACCTGCCGGACTCGGCATTGACAATTGATTCTATCTCTGCTGCGTGTTCCTCTCTTACGGTCTTAACAAGCTGAGTTATTTCGCTTGCTGTTAAGTTTTGTGAGTACTTTTTAGTAATTGATACTTCACCAGCGGCCACTGTATATGTCCATTCCATGAAGTTTACAGCGATTATCATCAAATGGTTTGTACTTAGATATTCCTGGTGGCGAAACCGGTAGAATGCGTTAACGATATACATTGCCCTGTCTCCGCCCGTTTGCGCCGCATAAGCAAATTGCGCCTCGGGTGGCGATTTAAGAATATCACCTGATGGCCTTTTGTCCTTTGAGGTTGTTACGTAAGAGAAACACTCTGTATAAAATCTTGCAAATTTTGAGCCATCATTTTGAGCCTCATTAAAAAGTGGAATGAGTGATCCGCTGACGACCTTGGCAATCGCTTCCGCCGATTTTGCGACCGTACGTTCGTCTACTTCAAGCATTTGTGCAAAGAATTCCAACTTTTTATCGACGTCATCCGGCTCGTCAATATTCTCTCCCCGCGCTCCCCGAATCATTAACCTTAATGAAACTACCAGGTTTTGACCAATGTAATCGAGAAATGAGGCGAGTAGTCCGGCGTCGGCCTGCTCCAATGCAGAAAGATAATTGCGCTTGTCTTCCGTTTTGATGATTACAGGCGGGAAACCATGTCGCAACAATATGAAGTTCATAAGAAGTCGAGCGGTACGGCCATTACCATCATCAAATGGATGGATTCTGATGAATCGGTAATGGAATTCCGCTGCAAGCAATACATGGTTCGACTTTGGATTGCTATCCATTTCTCGGTACCATTCAACCAGCGCTTGCATCATTGCGGGGGTTTTTTCCGGCGTTGCGAAGAAGAACGTCTCGCCAGTGACAGTGCGGACATGGTTTGGCAGCTGTTTGTACTGACCAATATTTACAGTTTTACTGGTAGGCTGACCGCCCGATGTTTCAGCTTTCACCTGGTACGGTTTCTGTAAAAGAAGGGTGTGGAGCTCGTGGATAAACGTTTCCGTCAATGGCCTATCTCCCTTTACTACATCCATTACCCAATTAACAGCCTCGTTGTGTCCTTGCATTTCAAGATGGTCCGCGAGCGGTTTCCCTTGTGCGGTAATGCCGAACAATAGCAACGCCTTGGTTTCACCATAGCTGAGCGAGTTGCCTTCAATGTGATTGGAATGGTAGTTCCAGTCAAGTCGGAATTTCTGCATGATCCGCTGTTCCTGTTCGGGTTGCAGGGGCCTCAGTTGATCCAGTTCCTTTTTTAAAAGCAAAGCTTCTTCTATGGATTCCATTGAAAACGGCAGTTATGTGCGAGTCACGAATTTAGGGAAAGATATTTCTTTACTCAACCTTCACCCTAACCCAAACCAACCGATGATCCGAGCTCGACTCCCGCTTCTCTACCAACTCAGCCATCGGCTCGCCCTTCGCTGGCCAGAAAACGCCGCTGTCGATGATTTGGAAGCCTTTGCGTGAGGGTAGCACGTAATCCGCGCGCATACGCCAGAATGCGGTGTGGTTTTTGGCAAATGCATTGGTGGGGGAATGTTCGGCGCCGCCTTTGCTGGCAGGAGCGGTGCTGCCGTTCACAGCCGGGTTGGCGATGAGCTGCCGGATGCCGTCGGCGATGGCATTGCCTTCATCGGGCGATGCGTTCTGGTCACCGAGCAGGACGAATGATGCATTCGGGGCGAGGCCGCCTTTTTGGCCCTTATCATCATAAATGTAGCCGCTTTTGCCTTCGGTAATGTAGTCGTTCCAGAAACGGATCTCGTCGTGGTTGCGCTTGCCGTTGCGGTCTTCCTTACCGTCGAAAGAGGGCGGGGTAGGGTGGCTGGCGAGGACGTGGATGGTTTTGCTGCCTACTTTAACAGGAATATCCCAATGCGATTTGGAAGAAAGGGGAAACTGCGCCCACGCTTCCGGGGCGTACCAGTCGGCGCCGTCCTCGGTGGTGGTTTTTAATGCATTGGGCATGTCCTTCCATTTGAAATGCTGGAAGGTACGAATGGCCCTGGTATCGATTGGGAAGCGCGATAGAAGCACCATTCCGTATTGCCCCGGATAATTTCCGAATCCCCACGCATCGGAGCCGAATTGTTCCGTTTTGCCGTTTCTGTCGAGGTCGTAGGGCGTTGGCTGACCGGTGTTGACGGTGGAATAATAGTAGTAAGGATAGTCGATGCCTTTCGCGCCATTCGAATCCTCTTTGAGATAACCCTTAATAAACTGCCCGACGCCTTCCGCGGGATTTTTGATATAATCGAACTCATTAAGCAAAATCACATCAGGACGCACCGTTTTGATGATTTGGGCGATGTTTTTGATCTGCTGGTTGGCGCCGGAAGCCAGTTGCTTGATCAGTACTTTTTCGGAAGTCCCCGGCGTGCCACGCGGAATGTAGTTTTCGGCCTCCATACTCACGTTGTAGGTAGCAAAGGTGATTTCTGACGGCGGTCCGACGGCCGGATCGCCGGCCGCCGGCGTGGTTTGTGCGGTAACAAGTCCAGGGCCGGCGAGCCCCGTGCAAAGTAATGCGCCGCTAAGGAGCAGAGATTTCATTTTGTAATGTTTTGGTTATGGACTGATCGATGATGAATGGCGGCGGACCGCTATTGGTGTCAAGCAAAAAGAGCCGCTCCGGTGATGAAGCAGCTCTTTTGGAATATTTATTGAACAGGCATGATCAATGGAAGAAATCTTTCATTTTATCAAAAAAGCCTTTTTCGTTCTTGCCCGGTTTCGGCTGGAAGTTCGGTGAGTGACGTAGCGATTCAAGCGTTGAGCGCTCGTCCGAAGTTAGTTGCTGAGGCGTCCATACATTGATATGTACCAGTTGGTCGCCTTTTCCGTAGCCGTTCAGGTCTTTGATACCTTTTCCTTTGAGGCGTAATATCTTGCCTGCCTGTGTTCCCGATTCGATGTTAATGCGTGCTTTGCCGTCGATGGTCGGTATTTCAACCGAAGTACCAAGCGCAGCATCGATAAAGCTCAAATGCATATCGAACACTACATTATTGCCGTCTCTTTTCAGCAATGCATCCTCTTCTTCCTCGATCACGATCAGCAGGTCGCCCGCGACGCCCCCGCGTGCAGGAACGTTTCCTTTGCCCGACATCGAAAGCTGCATACCTTCCGCCACGCCGCCCGGGATATTAAGCGTGATCAGGTCGTCTTGCAGCAGGCGTCCTTCGCCCGCGCAGGAGTCGCAACGTTCGCTGATGATCTTGCCATCACCGTTACAAGTTGGACAAGTGGTGGTCGACACCATCTGGCCGAGCATGGTGCTTACTACTTTGCGCACCTGGCCGGTTCCGTTGCAACCATTACAATTGGTCAGCGACGTGCCGTTTTTGGCGCCATTGCCACCGCAGGTATTACAGGTAACATGTCTTTTTACCTTAATTTTCTTCTCAACGCCATTCGCTACCTCTTCAAGGTTCAGTTTCAGCTTGATCCGAAGGTCGGAACCTCTGCGGACGCGACGGCCATTTCCGCCCTGGCGGCCGAAAATATCGCCAAACGGGCTGCTATCCCCGAAAATATCGCCGAATTGTGAGAAAATATCGTCCATCGAGAAGCCACCGCCGAAGCCGCCTGCTCCGCCGCCCGAAGCACCGCCTACACCGGCGTGGCCGAACTGGTCGTAACGCTGGCGCTTGTTATCGTCGCTCAGGATGCTGTAAGCCTCCGCTGCTTCTTTGAACTTGTCTTCCGCCGTAGGATCGTCAGGATTCTTGTCCGGGTGGAACTTGATCGCGAGCTTCCGGTAAGCCTTTTTAATTTCATCCGCGGAGGCGCCGCGATCCACGCCAAGGACTTCGTAATAATCTCTTTTCTTTGCCATTTTTAATTACTGATGTATCCCGTAAGGAAGGTTGAGAGCATTAGGCGCCTACGATTACTTTGGCGTAACGAATGACCTTGTCGTTCAGGTAATATCCTTTTTCAATTTCATCGATCACCTTTCCTTTCAGGTCCTCCGACGGTGCGGGGAACTGCGCAATGGATTCATGGATTTCCGCGTCGAAATCAGCGCCTTTGGATTCCATCGCTTTCAGGCCTTTGGATTCAAGGGCTTTGTAAAGTTTCGTGTAAATCAGGTCTACACCTTCTTTCAGCGCTTCGATGTCGGTAGAAGAATCAAAAGAAACCTTGGCGCGTTCGAAATCGTCGACAATCGGCAGGATGAGCTTCACCGTATCGGCGCTTGCTCCGGAGATCATTTCCAGTTTTTCCTTGGCTGTGCGGCGGCGGAAGTTTTCAAAATCCGCATACAACCGCAGGTATTTGTCTTTCAGCTCGGCGATTTCGGCCTTTGCAGAGGTCAGCGGATCAGCGGCATGCGCCTCATTCTTGATCTCTTGCCCTGCATTATCTAACGGCACATTGTTGGATATTTCGGAATTTTCTTCGTTTACCAGATTGTCAGTTTCCAATGAAGCTTTATCCTCGTTCATTTCGTAATTTTTGTCTTGATCTATGTTGAATTCTGTATTTTCCGGCATGGTTCTTCGCAGTTACGTGACTTTTGCAACAGCCATTTTTCTCCTAAATTACTTTGCCACGGCTAAATTACTGACAAGATGGCATTTTACAATCAATTTGTAACTTTGCAATATGACGGCAGCAGATATCGTACGGCAGGAGAGGAGTCGGTTTATCAAGGCAAAAGCACTTGAAAGCGGCTTTGATTTTTGTGGTATCTCAAAGGCCGGGTTTCTCGAAAATGAGGTTCCACGCCTCGAAAAATGGCTGTCGCTCAACCATCACGGAGCGATGGCCTACATGGCAAATCACTTCGATAAACGCCTCGACCCGACCAAACTGGTCGACGGGGCGAAAAGTGTGATCTCCGTTTTATTAAATTATTACCCCGAAGAACGCCTGCCGGAAGGCGACGACGACCTCAAACTTTCCAAATATGCCTACGGTACCGACTACCATTATGTATTAAAGGAAAAGCTCGGAGCGTTGCTGACAGCCATTCAGGAGGAGGTGGGTGAAGTTAATGGCCGCATTTTTGTCGATTCTGCACCGGTAATGGACAAAGTGTGGGCTGCTAAAAGCGGTTTGGGCTGGATAGGCAAGCATTCCAACCTGCTGAATCGCGAAATGGGCAGCTTTTTCTTCATTGGGGAAATCATCTGCGACCTCGACCTCGCTCCCGACAGCGCCACCGGCGATTATTGCGGCACCTGCACCAAATGTATCGACGCCTGTCCGACGGACGCCATCACGGACCCTTTTGTGGTCGACGGCAGCAAATGCATCAGCTACTACACCATTGAATTGAAAGACGCGATCCCCGACGAGGTAAGGGGGAAATTCGACAACTGGATATTCGGTTGTGATATCTGCCAGGACGTTTGCCCCTGGAACCGGTTCGCGCGTCCGCACACGACGCCGCAGTTCAATTTGCCCGGAGAACTTGCCGGGTTTTCAAACAGCGACTGGCGGGAAATTACAGAGGACGTATTTCGCGAAATATTCCGCAGATCACCCGTAAAAAGGGCCAAATACGCCGGTTTAAAGCGAAATATAGAATTTGTCATATCCGATGAATAAAAAGCACAATTATATCTGAAACCTCTTATATTTGGGCCGGGGAGTACCTTTCGATGACTGAATAAAACACTCAACACAATGAGAAAACAATCTGTCAATCTTTGGGCCGTGCTAGTATGCGTAGTGATAGGTCAGATAGTACCAGCGTTGTGGTATGGCACATTTTCAGAAAAATGGATGGCTTTGAATGGCTTCACAATGGAGCAGATAAAGTCAGCCACCAGCCCGATCCCTTATCTAGCCAGCATTGTCTCCACCTCCTTCATGGCCTACACAATGGCCTGGGCATTTACCAAAATCCCCGTCAAATCGCTCACCATGGGTTTCCTCGTCGGGCTGCTGTTTGGTGTTGTCTTTGTTTTGTTCGAAACGATCGTAAAGGACATGTTTTCGATGCGGCCGCTGGCGCTTTCCCTCATCAACGGGGGCGTGAGTGTGATCGTGTACGCACTGACGGGCGCGCTCCTCGGCGCATGGCGTAAGTACGAGTAATCTCTCTTCCCTGATCTTGCTTTTATACTAGTCGGAGCGCGATGTGACCATCGGTGCGTAGTACTTTTTTGTAGTCGTAATTCTCTTTTTTGTCGACAATTTAATAAGCTTCCAGCATTATTGGTGAAAAAGCAAAAAGGCCGAATACGTGATTGTGTTTCGAGCACGCAGCAAAATTATATGCTGATAAATAAATGTACTTTGGACAAATAATATTTCAAAATCTCTAAAATTGTGCATTTTATATGTGTTTAAACGCCGTTTGTCCCAAATATTAGTTTAGTGCAATTAAAAAAGGTAGAATAAGTTGCTTATTTGTCGTAATAGATTTAAATTTCTCGTAATTCCAAATAAACCCAAACTTACCTATGCGCAAAACTTTACAGTTTGTGCTGCTGACATTTCTGTCGGTAGTACTATTTATTAACACATCACACGCCCAGGACCGGCAGGTCACCGGGAAAGTGAATGATGAGAATGGCGCCGGTCTCCCCGGAGCCAACGTCCTGATCAAAGGGACTACGAGGGGAACAAATACGGATGCAGAAGGGAATTTCAGTTTAAATATTAATGGAGTAGCAACGCTTATCGTTTCTTCGGTGGGCTATACATCCAAAGAAGTGGAGGTGTCGGCGAATATGACCAACGTCACGGTTGCCATGGATGCCGATGTACGCAACCTGGGCGAGGTGGTAGTTACCGCGCTGGGTATCAGTAAGGAGCAAAAGACGCTCAGCTACGCGACCCAGATGATCAACACCGACAACTTTTCGAAAGCACGCGAGCTGAACGTGGCCAACTCGCTTTCCGGTCGCGTGGCAGGTTTGGATATTGTGCGTTCATCGTCCGGGGTAGGCGGTTCGAGCCGCGTTGTTTTGCGCGGTGACCGGTCCATTACCGGTAACAACCAGGCGCTGATCGTCGTGGACGGGGTGCCTATCGATAACTCGAATTTCAGCCCGACCAATGCGAATGGTGGCCGCGACGCGAGCGATGCGCTTTCCAGCATTAACTCCGACGATATCGAATCGATCAACGTATTGAGAGGAGCGTCTGCGACCGCGCTATACGGTAGCCGCGCGGCAAACGGCGCATTGCTGATAACCACCAAAAAAGGCGCGGTGAGAAAAGGCATCGGTGTGAATATCAACAGCACCTTCCAGGTCGAAAAAGCAATGGAAATGCAGAATTTCCAAAACGTATATGGACAGGGTGTAGAAGGCAAGTTCTTTCCAAACAGCGAATTCAGCTGGGGCCCTAAAATGGACGGCCAGCAGGTAGCTGCCTGGGGCCCTGATCCGGCCAATAAAGGTAAAACTTACGCCTATTCACC
>CAMLNK010000136.1 GCA_946481035.1 uncultured Dyadobacter sp.
TTCCCAATAATCGAGAATCGCTACAAATTCTTTCTTAAATGCTTCGGGCGTAAATTCGGCCATGGTTCCGGGCTGTTTTTTTAGGAAAAAGCAACCCGCAGGACGTTCATACTTGGTTTGTTACCTGGGTTCTACCGGTAACTCCTCTTTGGCGAGTAAGGATCCGAGCAGTTTATCGGACGTTACGAAAAGATCCGCCCTACCTCTCAAAGCAATCGCTGTTGCCAGCTGAATGCTATCGAGCGATCGGAGACCTTCCACACCATACCTATTCAATAATTCACAGGCATTGTCAATGATGCGTTCGTCCAGGGGTAGGAATGTAAACTGCGCAGCGTCTTCCTCAAACCAAACAGCCATTTGGCCCACGATTTCTGTGGCCAGTTCTCCCTGTCTTCGCTTTTTCCAAAGAGGTGACAAGAACTCCACTCGCGAGAGTTCAGAAAGGAAAATCGAAGAAATCGAGTTTTGGACAATGATATTTTTGAAGGACTCGCTATCCTTTTCTTCATGATAAAGTTTTATCAGTGAAGAAGTATCCAGAAAAAGACGCATTATGAATTGCGTCTTTCGGAAATTACTTCTTCGGACAGCGAGCCTTTTAAGTTTTTCAATAATTGTCGGCTTCTGTCGAAGGAAAAGTCGCTCCATTGCAGCGTTTTTGCATGAGTTTCAGCCGGAATTGCATCGTTAATTTCAGGGAATGTAACAACAACCTTTGAAGGGAGGTCGATGCCGGGATTCGAATCCAGATGGATTCTGCCGTTTTGATAAGTTCCTTTAATTTCAAGCATAGCGGTATATAGTATTAAGTTGGAACACAAAGTTACTGTTTTTCAACGATTCGTACCAGCCGTTCCTCCGCATTCCACCCTTCCACAGACACCAGCGGCGCCGGCCCGTTTCCGGCGGTATATTCCAGTAAAATAGTCCTGCTCTCGCCCGGGAGTACCGACACGTAGTTGTCGTCATAGAACACCGGCAAAATGCGTTTTTTAGAATTCGGGTCGACCAATGCGATGCGGTTGAAGAATGCCAGCGGGGCATTTGCGGGGTTCTTGAGGGTTACTTCCACTTTGCCGCGGGAAATTGTTCGGGCAGTAGTGGTGGCCTGAGATTCGGGCATGGTTTGCAGGCCGCTGTGATTACCCGCTGCATCGGGGAGCCAGTACAGGTTATCGCTGACAGGCTTCTTGTCGAGGTTCAGGAGGCGCAGGGAAAGGAACATACCTTCCTTTTTAGCCATTTCTCTGATCTCCCGGTTAATATCAATGATCTTTCGGGTTGTCGAGGGGCCTATTTCCACGAAAACCTGGGTGAGTTGCTTCACGTTACCCTTCATATCGATCGCATTGATGACGAGCATCAGGTCGTACTGGTGTTTGAAGGTGTTGTTGACGATCGCCACGGCGGTATCGGCCGGATTGTACATCACGTGCAAAGGCTCGCTGCCGGAATGCAGGCCGTACAGACACGCATTCGGGTCGAGGTAATAGTCGTACATCTGGCCGCGGAGGGAGGTCCATGGGTTTTGGGTTTTCCAGATGATCACGCCCGTATACCAGTCCCACATATGCGCGCTGAAACCTTCCATTAATGCGCGGTACTGGTCGTAATTGACGAGCTGGGCTTTCTTGCCGAAATCGCGCATGTCGGTAGCTTTGCCGTACGGGTCGATGTGGCCGTCGTAACCGATATATTTGTGGTATTTCCAAACCGAATCCACCTTTTCGCGACCTGTTTCCGCCGAATACTCCGGTGCAATGCGGTTGGCTTCGGGTAAAAATCTTTCCAGGGAATGGTGATCACCTACGCCTACCGAACCGATTTCCGAGTTGAAAGGCCAGGTGCGATAATTCCAGAAGCGGGTCAGCGGCTGGATGCCATAAGGCCCGTCGCCATTGCCGCCCAGCGCGTTGAACGACATGTCGTCGGAATTGGAATAGTCTACAAACCAGCGGGTCCCATCCAATGCAGGCAGGATCGAATCCCGGAGCGGCGTCATGATGTCGACGGGCAGGGTGATCTCGTTTCCACCGCACCAGATGGCGAGCGACGGGTAGTTACGGATCATTTTAATCTGATCAGCAGCCGATTCCAGGAACAGGTTATGGTCGTCGGGGTATTTGCGGCGCGTCCATTGGTCGTCGGCTTTGGCTGGGTCGACCCACCGGCCGTTGCAATCGCCGGAGCCCCAGAAATCCTGCATGACCAGGATACCGTAGCGATCGCAGGCTTCATAGAACTCGGGACGTTCGGTCAATGCACCGCCCCAGATCCGTAGCAGGTTCAGGTTCATGTCGCGGTGAAAGCGTACCTCGGCGTTGTAGCGCTCATCCGAAAAGCGGAGCATAGCGTCGGAAATGATCCAGTTCCCGCCTTTGATAAACACTTTCTGGCCATTGACCGATATTTGTTTGCTGCGCGTGGTGGTATTCCATTCGGCCTGTATTTCACGGATGCCTACTTTTAAAGTTTCGGTGTCGGAAATCTTGCCGGCCTGCGCGAATTGCATTTTCAGATCATACAAATCCTGTGCGCCGTAGCCGTTCGGCCACCATAGTTTAGGGTTTTTCAGGCTCAGGTCGGGTAATTTCACTTCCAGGGTTGAATGTGGCTGGACGGTAACCTCTTTCGAAACCTTGTTTCCATCCAAAACATATTGCAAAATGCCCTTTTGCGGCGTGGGGCCGGCATTTTCGAGTTCTGCGCTTACCTTAATGGTCGCCGGTTGCTGGCTGGCACCGGGTGTTCTCTTACCCGGCACGAGGGTAATCACGTGCGGATTTTTGATATTGATTTTACCTGTTTTTTCGATGGTCACCTTGTCCCAGATTCCCGTGTTGCGGTCGCGGACAGGCTGGATCCAATCCCAGCCCGCCACGTACTGGTGCGCTACATTACGCGCAATGGTCCCGTCGCCGCCCTGGCCACCGTTGGGGTTTCCTACCGGATCGGGCGGATACACGATCACCGCAAGCCGGTTCTTGCCCGACTTAGCGATTTGGCTGGTAATGTTGTAAGTCTGCCGGAGAAACATGCCCGAATGCAGTTTGGCATTGAGTTTTTTTCCATTCAAAAACACATCGCAACTGTAATTTACGCCGCGCAAATGCAGCCATATTTCCTGTCCCGGTTCTGTCTTTTCCTCAAAATCTTTTACAAACCAATACGTATAGTAATCTCGCCCGGTGTTAAAAATATCGGGAATCTGCTGGTTGTTCATACCCCAAAACGGATCGGGAATCTGCTTGTTTTCCAGCATGGTCGTTAGCACGGTACCGGGTACCACTGCCGGTTGCCAGCCATTCAATGCGAAATCGGGCGATGAGATGGCGGTGCCCGGGTTCTTCATTTTCGAGACCGGAATACATTTCCAATCGTCGCGAAGCTCGTAGCGTTGGGCATTGGCGACAATCGTCCAGAGGCAGGTGAGGGATAGGAGGAAGGTTCGCAGGTTAGTCATAGGAAACAGAATTTGTCGTTATCGGCGATACGGCAAATATATCTGATCCTAATGCCTTCAAACAAGGAAGGATATTGCATTAATTAAAATATTGACGAACATTCCTTTTATTTTTAAATTTTAATAAAAATGTATTTCACGCGGCTTTGAACAAAAAAGCCTGACGCACAATGGCATCAGGCTTGCGGGGTTTGGCGGCAGGTCAATCGCCTTGGTTTTCTTCCTGGCTCTCGTGGTTATCGCCGCCGAGGCTGTAATAATTATTTTCCTCATCTTCCCGTCCGATCTCCTCATCGTCGTCATCGTATTCAGAGCCCGGTACGTCCAGATCGTCGCCGGTCAGGTCGTCTTCAAATGATTTTTCATTCCATTCGTCGGCGTCTATGTCGAGCGCACGCTTGACACGGGAGATATCTTCGGGATCAATATCCGGGTCTATAAGTCCCTGACGGTAAATGTCTTCATCCGCCGGGTAATTTCCGGGAAGGTCTTCATCATATAACTCATCGTCCTCATCGTATGGGCCCATAGCTGTAATGGTTAAGTGTACTAAAAATCGGGTAGCCGGTTTTCTGGATTTTGGTATTGGTTAAAAAAGCATTCCCGAACGCTTTTACCTAAAATAAATGTTTTCACCCAATTTTACGATTGCATGCAAAGAAAATTAATCCGGTCGACCGGAGCACTGGCAGTATTAGCAGCTGCCACCGTGGCAACGGCCACCGTACTGGTCGGTTACCGAACCGATGCCCCCTTTAAATCCCCCCTCTACACGCCTGTTGATGCCAAAGAACTGAAATTGCCCGCCGGTTTTTCGGCCACGGTGCTCGCTACCGACCTCGGTGCTACCCGGCATATGGTGGTGGGTAAAAACGGCGACATGTATGTAAAGCTTTCCAAACTGAAAGACGGCAAAGGTATTTACCTCCTGCGCGATACCAACGGCGACGGTGCGATCGACGAGCAGAAACTTTTCGGCGATTATCCCGGCACGGGCATCGCGATCAAGGATGGCTTTCTGTACAGCTCTTCCAACAAAGGTGTTTTCAGGTACAAACTGAACGAGAAGGACGAAATCATCGATTTTGACAAACCCGAAAGCATCATCAGCGGGCTAACCGACCATGGCAGGGACAATGCAAAGCCGCTCGCGCTTGATAACAAGGGGAATATTTATGTAACGGTAGGCTCCTACAACGACAACTGCCGCGGGGCGGGTTCGGCCAAGGGCATGTCGCCCTGCACGATCCTCGACTCGGCGGGCGGGATCTGGCGCTTCAAGGCAGGGCAGCTCAATCAGCAGTTTTCCGATGGCGTGCGGTTCGCGACGGGCGTGAAAAACGCGGTAGGGATCGACTGGGACAACAAAACCAATGCATTGTACGCAACCACGCATGGGCGGGGCAAGTTCGACGACATGTATCCGCAATATTATACACCCAAAAATAGCGCCGAGCTACCGGCCGAAACGCTTTATCGCCTGAAAGAGGGGGATGACGCAGGCTGGCCGTACATTTATTACGATCATTTCCAGAACAAAAAAATGCTCGCGCCGGAATATGGCGGTGATGGCAAAAAGACGGGCGGAGAAAAGGCGATCAACCCGTTAGTGGCTTTCCCGGCGCATTTGGGGCCGAATGCACTGATGTTCTACACGGGTAATATGTTCCCGGCACGTTACCGGAATGGTGCATTCATTGCTTTCCACAGCCAATCGTCGGAACTGAAAAAAGGTTACCTGGTAGCATTTGTACCGTTTGTGAATGGCAAGCCGGGCAAATGGGAGATTTTTGCCGATAATTTCGCAGGTACCGACCTCGCCAAGCCTACCGGCCCGATCCAGCATCGCCCGTGCGGGCTCGCGCAGGGACCCGATGGTGCGTTGTACGTAACGGACGATCTCAACGGCACGATTTTCAAAATCGCCTATAAAAAGAAGTAGGCCGAAGGATTGATAAAAAAGGTCGTATCAGCGTGACAACTTGTTCACTTTTGATACGACCTTTTAACATTTATACGCAAGGTAAAATCACGCTTTCGGCAATGTGGCGAAAGCCCTTACCGGGAATGTGCCTGCGCCCCTGAACTTCGGCGGTACCGCGCTGAACAGGTAGCCCGCTGCCGGCAGTTTTTCCAGATTGCAAAGATGCTCGACGATCAGGATTTCGGCACCGAGTAAAATACTGTGCACCGGGCGGCTGTTACCGCGGGTGTCGTCGATGTTATGGCTGTCGATCCCGACCAGTTTTACCCCGCAATCGCGCAGGTATTCAGCCGCTTCGCGCGTGACGAAAGGGTGGTTTTCGAAATAGGCTTCCGTATTCCAATGTTTCGCCCAGCCCGTGCGGATCATGACTGCCTTGTTACGGATTTCGAGGTTTTGGAAAAACTGAATACCAATTTCCAGCGCTCCCGTGGCGTCGATCGTGATGGCGTCCAGGTTCGCAAATGCTTCCAGTTCTACCTCCGAAAGATCTTTCCCATGCGCATAACGATGGAATGGGCAGTCGATATAGGTTCCCGTATTGGTTACCATTTCGATTTTGCCGATCTGAAACTCGGTACCTTCCTCGTATTTGCCTTTTGACTCTTCCCTGCTCAAAAAATCGCAGATTACCGGCGCCGGAAGACCTTTGTAGGTAATCAGCCCATCAAAAATAGTATGACTCAGATCGACCAGTAGTTCCTGCGAAGGCCCGTTTACCGGCTGACGCTTGTGTTTTTCCTGAATGTAAAACTTATTGAGGATTTTGACTTTTCCGACCATTAACAACCGAAGGTCTTTGATAATGTAATCGGCCAGCTCGGCATCGGTAATCGTTTCGCCGGCAATATCGAGCCGGAAATCCTGTCCCTGAATACCTCCGCCGTTGGTAAATTCAATGTCGAAATCAAAAACTACTCTGTGGTCCATTGGTCAATGTGATGTACTTCAAAAATTGGTATCCGGCTTATCCAGTTCCATTTCCTTGATCCAGATATTGCGGTAATATACATCGTGCCCTTCGGATTGCAGTTTCAAACCTCCGGGAGTGTTGGTAATGCCCTTGCCTCCGTCGTTGCCGCCATCGATACCCGAGTTTTTACCACCCCAAACCTGACTGATTTTCTGGTTGGTATGTACCTTTTTACCATTGAAATATAGGGTTACCATCGGCTGCTCTACCAGTTTACCGTCCTTGAAACGCGCCGCGCGGAACAGAATATCGTACGAATTCCACTTCCCGATCCCATTATAGGCATAGTAAGGCGATTTGGATTCGTTGATCACCGCCGCCATTCCGTGCGATGTGGTATCGCCGTCGAGCACCTGAATTTCGTAACGGTTTTGGAGGTAAACACCGCTGTTGCCGCCTGGTTTGGTAATGAGGAACTCCACGTGCGCGCGGAAATCCTTGAATTGCTTTTTGGTAACGATATCCGCCGAGCCGTAGAGCCCGCCCGCCGAAGCAGGGTCGTTGGCATTGATCGCCGTGCCCTTGTCTACCGGGTCGTTCACAACCGTCCATTTGATCGGTGGCTTGGCTGCAAACCGTGGGCCTTCCCAGTAAATCCACTTTTCGTCGAGCATTTTGCGGCTGCCGTCGAGGTACACTTCCGCGCCTTTGGGCGCCTTCACGCCCACGCCTACTTGTGCGTACGCGAGACCGGTGAATGCGATGGCGAGCGCCTGGCCGAGGAAAATGCTTTTCAGCTTCGAGAAATTTCGGTTCATATTGTTGTCGTTTTTTATGCTGGATATAAGGGTTGGAATTTTTAGAATTTACTCACCGGTCCGCTATAACTTCTCTTCAAACAGCTTCAAAATGCGCTTGTACTCGTCGGTCCACGACGATGCCTCCACAAATCCATGGTCCTCCATGGGGTAAGACGCCAGCTCCCAGTTGTTTTTGCCGAGCTCGATCAACCGCTGCGCCAACCGCACCACGTCCTGATAATGCACATTTACATCCACCATTCCGTGGCAGATCAGCAGGTTGTTTTTCAAACCTGCCGCATGGTAAATGGGGGAGCTTTTGCGGTAAGCGAGGCTGTCGGCCTGCGGCTCATTGAGGATATTGGCGGTGTAGGGCTGGTTATAAGCGGCCCAGTCGGTAACGGGGCGCAATGCAGCGCCGGCGGTAAACACATCGGGCGTAGTGAAGAGCGCCATCAGGGTAATGAACCCGCCATACGAGCCGCCGTAAATGCCGATCTTTTTGGGGTCGACGCCGTAGGTTTTCACAAGCCATTGCGCGCCGTCGGTGTGGTCGGTGAGGTCTTTGCCGCCCATAAAGCGGTAAATGCCTGTGCGCCAGTTGCGACCGTAGCCGGAGCTGGCCCGGTAGTCCATGTCGAGCACGGTGTAACCTTTGTCGGTGAGCATGTTATGGAACATGTATTCCCTAAAATACTGGCTCCACCATTTGTGGGCGTTTTGCAGGTATCCCGCGCCGTGGACGAAAATCACCGCCTTGCCGTTCGATTGTTTCGGTTCATAAACCCGTGCGTAAATATCCTGGCCGTCGGTGGCTTTGATGGTCACCACTTTCGCTTCGCGCCAGGGGTAGGAAAGGAATTCGGGCGAAACCGACCGGGTAACCTGAACCGGCTGCGCATTCTTTGCGGATGCATTATCGAGCAAATAGAGCTCCCAGGGTGCATTGCTTTTGGAAAAGCGGATGGCCAGGTTCTTTTCGTCGGGGGAGAGCGTCATCTCATGTGCGCCCGTCGTGTGTGTGAGGCGCGTACGTGCGCCGCCCGTCACGGGCATGCGATACACGTGCTGCTCACCCGGGTGTACTTCGTTGGTAATGAGGTAGAAATTCTTTTTGTCCTTCGAAAGCACCACATTCTGCA
>CAMLNK010000137.1 GCA_946481035.1 uncultured Dyadobacter sp.
AGTTGAAGTGAAAATTCCGTCTATTTTTTGCCAGATACTAAACTATTTGTTGAAAAAATATACCAATTATCTTAAATGGAGAACTAAAATGATTTTATAATTTCAAATGTAACAGGTATTTATTAAAATTGCACTCAATTCGCTTATATAAGCGAAACGTTGAGTAAAACTTGGAAATCATCTCCTGGAATCTGGGAGATGATTTTTGTTTACAAGCCATCAACTTTCTGAGTTTTTGTCGTATTTCATTTATAAATATCTCCAATCTATTTGCCTGATATATACGTAGAATAACATCTATATAATAGATAAAAGTTGATGCTGTTGTAGCTGGATTTAATGTTAATTCTATATTCCATTTTGATAAATATTGCGATATTAATTACGCGTTTTGAACTGCATGTTTTTTATTTTGTTGTGCTATTTGGAGCCGTACGGGCTTTTAGAAAAATCGTAGGGGCCGTCGGAGATGTCATAGTCTGACATGCCTGGCGGCCCCTGTGCACGGGATTTTAGAAAAGCATAGATGTTCGGCTTGGGAATCAGTTCCCCACCTTTGTAACTGTTAAATAGGCCGGGCCACAATTAGCTGTCCAGCTCGGATCACCGTTTGCTGCCGTCCCATTTTGGCGCATAGTATACCCATCCAGTGAAATGGAGGCACCCATAGCCAGTCTGCCGCTAAATGTAACACTTTGCCAGTCGCCTGAGGACTGACTGATTAGTTGTGCGCCCTTAAAGATAGGCCCCGTGCCCGGTAGGGGGCCGGCGCCGTCCCAGTCAATCCATATCCTGGTATAAAGTACTACATCGGCAATGGTATTGCCGATGCACGACAATCCGGCGTGGATGGTATACAGGCCCGATTCTGGTATATAGTATTTTCTCTGTCCGGCGATCCAGTTATTTTGCAGGTCAACGAACGGAGTCAGATTAAGCCTTTGATCCAGGGCGTCGTGGTTGGCAGGAGTACCAAAAAAAGGGATTGTCTGGACTGCCGAAAGCTCTCCATGAAACGTGATTTTTGGCAGGTGATCATTCCAGGTGGAAACACCATTGGCGTCCGATGTCAGTATTTTGTCGGTTCCCTGCGAGCCGTCGGCGATCGTAACTTTTCCTGTTGACTTAGTGATAGAAACCTTTCGCCCGGGCGTGGACGCTTCAACTTCCAAATTGTTATTCACATCAATAGTTGTGGGATTTGTCCCGATCTTCACTTGTCCGAAAGACCATCCGATCGAGCTGACAAATGCGATCAGTAATAGTGGTAGTACTGTTTTTTTCATAAAGTGTTTGAATTAAAATGAATATTTATTTCTGTGCATTGTGTTTGTGAATCAAATTGGGTATTGTTTAGAGAAGTATATCGAGATGTAGAACACAGTAAGTGCAGGACCGAATTTGATATATGTCTCCACGGTTATTTTTGGCGGTGCCGCCATGTGATACTGTTGTTTGTTCAAAGTGATCCTATTGAACAAAATTAATCACTCTCATAATTAAGAGTATCAAGAATAAATTCGGGGTAAATACCGAATTATTGCCAGTAAATCTAAACTGTTGGTGAATTAGGTTATTTCGGCAGGAATCCTTGAAAACCAGGGGTATTATAAAAAACACTTAACAGTCGTTCCCATCGGTCGAAACAGACTACCGGAGCTATCTTTTTCAACTAATGACGGGCCGATGGAAAATAATATGGGCCGGTAAGCGACGGCAACTAGAATTGACGCTGTTTTCAGTAGAATCATTTCGATACGTCGACTTATATCTATCATTTCTCAACTGCTGAACCCACCGCTTGGTAACCCGTAATTTTCACATGGGTACAATGGAAATTCCCCATTTAGAAATTTGATGTATCGAATTAAGTTATTCGTTATTAGTCTGTTGTTGATTATTTGCGTGCGCCGTGCTTGTATGGCTAAACCAGTTGGCTCCCGTGCCGGCCATTGACGGAAACCGGAAATGATACCGATGATGTTTCTTTGGTTGGCTTGCCGGCAACCGGGTGTAGCGGGCCACCCTTTTACAAGTTTGGAAGGAAGTGTATTTTTGTAGTATCAGTCACAACGACTCCTTGCGCCAGAACCAATTTCAAAGGGCAGGTGCATTTCTCCATTTTTTCAATTTTCCTATGAAAGCAAAATTTCTCTATTGCGTGTTTGCCGTGCTCGCGTTTTGCACGTCCGTATCGGCACAAGTTGTCTCCAAAGATTCGCTGGCAGTGTTAAATAACCAGAAAAAGACACTGGCACTAAACAAAAAGCTAAACGACAATAAAATTGAGCTGGCCGAGCTTGAAAACAAGGTTCCCAAAGCGACCGATGAGGTGGCCTCTACTGCTGATAAGGCACAAAAATCCGCTGAAGAGAATAAGCTGGCGGCCGATAAGCTTGGAACTGATGCGCAGGACAAGCAGCTTGCCAAACAGGCCAGCAGGGCTGCGAGTGCAGCGAGTCGGGATGCCAAGCGGGCTCGAAAGGCGGTCGATAATCTGGAAAAGCTAAAACGGAACATTGAATCGCTCAGAAAGAAGATTCAGGAGGATGAAGCCAAATTGGCGGATCTAACAGTGAAATAGCCAGGTTTCCGGATTAGTTATGGGAACAAGAAACCGCCCGGCGCACCTTTCGGAAGCACCGGGCGGTTTCTTGTTTGTTCGCCCGCATGCGCGCATGGCCGCAAACGTTTGTAGCCATACGTTAATCTGCCGCTTAACCTCGCTGCGGCCTGCACGGGCATAAGACAAAATAGCCACCCTGGAATACAGAATGACTATTTACATTACCCGTGTCCAAACGATCAATAAAATCCTGCGGTGGCTCACTACAAAATCCAACTCCGATATGCCGGGATCTCGTTTTACTATGTTCGATTTAGGTTAGTTTCGCTGTCCGACTTGCGTAAAGCGAAATCAGGGGAATGGTAGGCGGGCAACCCAGGCGATATTGCGCCGGCGAAGCACACGGTTAATCGCCGGATAATTGCAACCGAACCCCGGCGGACAGATTCGGGCTCAGAAAGAGCGGCTTTTTAAGCAACTCCACATAGGTGCCGCCTTCGAGAAAGATGCTCATCCGGCTGCCGACTAGCGCATATTCCAGCCCGCCCAACACAGAACCGCCCAGGGACAGATTTTTTTCGTATTCCCCGTTTAGCCGCCTTGGGTAGGCTTTCCGGTTGTTGATTTGCGCCCCAATTCCATAGTAGACTTGCAAGGTCTCGGAATCGAATACCGGAGTGTGCCACAGGTAGTGGACCTGAAGAGAAACGCCGGTATTTTTGTAGCTGCCGTTGTCTCCCCGGTATTGCCGGTGCCTGGACATAATTCCGCCGTACGTTCCAAGTGTTACGTCTATGGCCTGCACGTTGTTGAAGTATTTTCTGATGCTGACAGCGGTTGGTTCGCCCAGCTTAGCGCCAACAGCCCACCTATTGTCCTGGCCGTAAGCTACTGCCGACAAAAAGACCGCTGTAATTATAAGGATCGACTTTCTCACGATTTGTTGTGTTCAAAGCAAACTGCTGATGATTTTATAAAATGGAGCCAGCCCGGCCGCGTACCCATTGATTTGCCGGTCCAGCTCGGGTGCGACCTTTGGCTACAAGCCAAAATTTTTAGAAATGCCAAAACCGGCGCCGCTTCCATACCCCATCCCGGGGCTTACCGAGAATGCGTTCGACTTTATGCCCGATCCATTTTTGGATGACGAAACGTTTAGATTTCCATATACAAGCAATGAGTTTTGTTGTGCATTGGCACGAGTGAACATATGCATTAAAACGCAGAAAGTAAAGGTCATTTTTTTCATGAGTTGTGTGTTTAAATAAGTAAAATGACTACTTAATTCGTAATAGGTTTTAGTTGTTGATGAAGTTTACCGGCTCATGGAAGTGTGTGTAGTAATTCCCGACAATTATAAATATAATATTTTTATTGTTATACTATTTTTCGACTAATATGGCTAATGTTTCGACGAGTGTTTTAGATTTCCGTATTTTAACTAAAATGGAAATTTATTATCTAATTAGATGTCTAATTAGTATTTATTTAAATTGCCTATTTTGGTGGCTTTTAAATACATCATTGTTCTGGCATTGAAATAATAAGATGCCACATATCTCCTGAATTGGTAACCTTTTGTGTGCCCCAAACTCCGGGCCCGCCGTCAGCACGTAAATAAACACCAAACACGTGATTGTCGATATCATTTCCCTTTACCAGCAGACTTCCGCAAGCGGCTCCCGTCCCGCAGCTGCCGCTAATGGTCCCTTTACTGTGCAAGATTTTTGTTTGGGTCTGGTCAAGCTGCATTTGATTATTTCCCGATAGCTTGGTCAGTTTTAATCCCGGGTTGAGCAAATCCAGTTCAGTGGCAAATCCCAACCTTTTGTCTGCAAAGTTTGTGGAAGCCCCCAGGCCAACCAGTGAGATCACCGGGTTGTGCACCGGCCGGCTGAACCTGAGCCGCAACCGGCCATAATAGTAGCGGCTGGTGTCGCTTTTATCGGCATTCTCGGTAAAAAGCGGTTTCGCCGAGAGGAATATTTGCAAGCCCGGATTCATCGACAGGCTTACTCCTTTGCCCGGCTTGCCGGAAGGATGTGACGTGAAAAGTACCCTTGCTGTGTCGGCATATTGATAGTTGGTATTAAATATCGAAGCGCTTTTAACCTGGTGGGGAGAAGCGCCGGAAGTAGCGCCGAAAGTTATGCCCGTCCGGTGCTGGGGTACGCTTGTAAAGGTCTGATCTTCAAGGCTAACGGTGACTGTTAATTTGTGCTTCATCGGTAGAAAATAAATGCCCTGATCGGTGCTGCCGTCCTTATTGAAATAGAAGGCCAGCTCCTGTGAGCCGGAGACGGGGCCCTTCGGTACCTGAGCGGTGTAGGTGTTGTTAAAGCCGTCCTGGACAAATTCCAACGTATTTTGCGCCAGTAAAGGCGAAGTGGCAAACAGGATAATTAGCGTGGAAATAAAAGTGATTTTTTGAAATAGGGAGGTCGTGGTCACGGCTTGTAAAATGGTGTACTAGTGGGTTGTGAATTCACCGGAGCGCAGGCGCGTACGGATTAATGCAAAGGTAGAAGCGGTGGCCGGGGCATGTTCTCGAATGTATTCGAGCTCTCGATTAGAATTATAATTAGATAACCATGGCCAGACAGAAATCAGACAGCCTCCCGCCACTGGCCGGAGGCTGTTCCACTTATACTCATACGTCTCTATAAAAGAACCCCATTAACGAAATGTTATCTTTTGTCGCCTACCTGAAACGTCGGAATAGGGACATAATAGCTCTCCCGGAAAACATAATGATGGCAATTTTCACGCTTAAAATAAGTGTGAGAATGACGGGCAATGAAAGGAGTTTTTGTATGCCCACGCCTAGCCTTCTTTCTAAAATGATAAGCGTGATAGTAAGGAAAATGTCGATGATCAAGATCAATGTAATCCATGCCAGTATTCTGAATAAAATACCTCTTTTTGTTAGTGCAGTTTTATGATTTTCGGCCGTAATATCTTCTGAGCCTTGCGGAAATCCTATTTGATCATTTTCGTTGTCCATCAGGATAGATAATTGACCATTGTTAGAGAATTTGAAACCTATGTTTGCAGTGCAAGGAGTGTATGTTTATTTTTTTATTTAAATGATTTGTGGTGACTTAAATAAAGACAAATTATATATTTAGCGTTACGTGAAAGAATTGTTTGTTGCCAGTAATGAGTATTTAATTTTTTCAAAGGTACGTACGTGTCCTTTCTTACGATATAGCTGAAATTCGATTTTGTGCTCGAATTCATTTTGGTGCTGCCATAGCGCTTTTGCCAGGGAACTTTGGCGCTTCTGATTTTAACTTTGTCTTGGATCAAAAGGTCTGTCCTGCGTGATGCCACCTGACGACAAGCGCTGGACCTCAATATTCAATAATCCATACACTATATGACTGCAAACAGGAAATACTTTGCTGAATTTTTCGGGACTTTCTGGCTGGTTTTGGCCGGATGCGGTAGCGCGGTCTTGTCAGCTTCTATTGTGCAGGTCGGCATCGGGCTGCTAGGGGTTTCGCTGGCCTTCGGACTTGCTGTTTTGACGATGGCCTATTCGATCGGGCCTCTCTCGGGAGCCCACCTGAACCCCGCGGTATCGATTGGGCTATACGTGGCGGGAAGATTTCAGAAAAAACATCTGGCCCCTTATATCGCTTCCCAACTAGCCGGGGCTATTCTGGGGGCATTCGTCCTGTATTTGATCGTTACCGGAAATGGTGGCAGCCCAGGCGATTTTGCGGCAAATGGGTATGGGGCGCATTCACCGGGCGGTTATCATGTAGGATCGGCGTTTTTAACGGAATTCGTTTTGACTTTCGTGTTTTTAATGGTGATTCTGGGAGCGACCCACATTTGGGCGTCGGAAGGCTTTGCCGGAGTTGCCATCGGGTTCACGCTCACGCTGATCCACCTGATCAGTATACCTGTCACAAATACTTCGGTCAATCCGGCCAGGAGCGTCAGCCAGGCCGTCTTCGTCGGGGATTGGGCTTTTGAGCAATTGTGGCTTTTCATTCTGGCGCCCGTCGCCGGGGCTGCTTTGGCCGGGTTTACCGCCAAATGGCTTTGGAATGAGCCCGGTAATGCCGCCAGGTAGCCAGCCGGAATTTGTTGCCGATAACCGTTTATTAAGCTTTAAAATCCTGTATATGTTCGAAATATCTTCGTTTTTGGAACCAGTTTGGCCGGGATTTGCCGCACTGGCTGTAATGACTGTGGCAGGGTATCTGGTCGCGGAATGGAAGTGGAGACAAAGGGAGGCGGTACTCCGGCGTCGGGTGGATCAGTTGCAGATTGAGCTCATAAAGTGTCAGCACGAGCTCGAATGGCACAATCCGCCTGTGCAGCGGCAGGTATTAAAAAGCGATAACCTCAAAGTGATTGACGGTATTGACCGGCGTGTGGAAACCTTGTTTCATAAAGCGGGCATCAGGACCTATCAAAAGCTGAGTGAGACGCCGGTCGAAAAGTTACGGCAATTGGTCACCGTTGCCGGATCGGGGAATTTGTCGCAGCAGCGCCTGGTCGACTGGCCTGCAAAAGCAAGGGAGATAAACCAAATGGCCCTCACGCACACGGCGGGCATCATGAAGTTAGACTTGCTATTCCAAATGGATGGCAGCAATAATTTGACCGTAAACCTTGCCGATGAATAATGCGTAGTTTTTTAGTAATTGAAAACGATGATTTAATGAGATTGAGCCTGCGGGTGATCATTGAGCAAGTGGACCCGGGTACTGATATTGTAGAGGCGCAGAATTTTCAGGATGCGATAAGCCTGCTGAGTGTGCGCCATTTTGATTTGGTAATTCTTCAAACGTCGGTGGACCACGGGTCCGGAATCAGGATGCTGCAAGAAATTCGCGGGAAGGATCCCGAAACGGCCGTACTGATTTGTGCTGTGGGGGATGAACGGTTGCCGCATGCCGAGCGGTACCTGTTGCAGGGCGCAAACGGTTTTATAGTTAAATCGGCCACCCGCGAGGAGATTGTGGCGGCCATCTCCATGGTGTTGAAGGGGAAGCGTTACGTGAGCGAGCAGATTCATGCCGATATTTTATCGCGGAATTTGCCGGTTGAAAGATACCGGCGCGCCCTGACCAAAAGGGAAGATCAGGTCTTGCAGTTGACTTTGCAGGGCAGGTCAACGTCGGAAATTGCGCATACTTTAAGCATCCACCGGAATGCGGTCTCCGCTTTCAAAGTGAAAATATTGAGAAAAATGCAGGTCAATAGCATTGTCGATCTCATCCATATATTCGGCAGACATCCCCAGGCGGGCCCAACCAGGCCCGAGTTTCAGGGTACCGAAGGCGATAGCGGAAACCTCAGATGAAAATAGGTCTGATTCGTTTGAGACACGCTGACCGAAATATTGGCGATAGCGGCGATTTCTTTCACGATAATAAGCCCGATTCCCCTGATTTTGCCCTCATCGATAAGCTCGCCAAGGCTTTGGTCCTTATCCCTGGAATTAATTATTTCTACGATTTGATCGGGGATATTCACGGCCATTACGAGGCCCTGCTGCAATTGCTGAGTACCCTCGGCTATCGCGAGCTGAACGGGACCTATTCCCATCCTGAGGGCCGCCGCCTGATCTTCGTCGGCGACCTCGTCGACCGTGGGCCTGCCGTGCGCGAGACCCTGGCCCTGCTGCGCTCCCTGGTCGAAAGCGGCACGGCCCAGTGCATTCTCGGCAATCACGAGTACAATATTCTCGCCTATCACG
>CAMLNK010000138.1 GCA_946481035.1 uncultured Dyadobacter sp.
GGTAATGGCGAGCTGCGAGGTTCCGCTGGCATTGCCTAATGCTTGCAACAATGCAGCCCCGGCTGCCGGCGAGCCAATTCGAGCCAATGTCCGTGCGGCAGGCTGTGAAAGCCTTTCGTCTTTGAGGTAACCCTTCAAAACGTCCACCGATTCGTCTTTGCCAACTGTTTGCAATTGGTAAATCAGGAAGTTTTTGCTATCAGGATCATTCACTTTCGACAATGCTTCGCCGTAAGCTTCGGCGGCGTCTTTGCGCAATGCCTCTTTGCCTGCCTGGGAAGCGTAATAGGTGAAACCACCCAATGCATACTGGATTTTGGTATTATCCCCTTTGCCGGGCGGCGTCAGCATGGATGCGATCTGCACCAGGCCGGGTTTGCCTAGCTGGGCGAGTTCTTCCATGTTTTTCTTCAATGCCGCCTCATTCTGGGAAGGGAGTTTCGACAACACCGCTTTGACTTTGGCGTCAAGCGAGTTGTCGGATTGGGCCATCAGCTGCGAGGAAGCCACGCAGAGGGCCATGATAGGGTAAAGTCTTTTTTTCATCGGATATGCCGGTGCTGCAAGCCGGGTGGGCTGTCAGGTTAGCGGTTAGGTTCTTAAATGGTCCAGGGAGCGCGCATTGGCTGGTCGATCAACCGGTTTGCGCCTTCGTCGTCGATAAATTCCTGTTTGTCCGGATCGAACTTCAATGAGCGGCCCAGGCGCAATGCAATAAGGCCCATGTTCACGATCGTGCAGGAGCGGTGACCGTTCTCTTCGTTCAATGCAAACTTTTTACGGTTTTTAACGGCGTCCACAAAGTCGGTAACCTGCGGCTCGGGATCCGGGAAAGCAGCGAGCTTCTTTTCCAGGTCCGGAATATCCGATTTAAAATTCTGGTACAATTTGCCTTTCGGGCCTTCGATGTACGCTACTTTGTCGTCCTTGGCTTCGCCGTCGAGTACGATCTGGCAGCCGTCGGCATAAGTGTAGGTAATGCGGCGCCAGGTGCCTACGGCCTCGGTGTGCTGCTGGGGAGCGTCCACTTCCACGCTTACCGGGCTGGTATCGTCCTTACCGAGGAAATACTGAATAGGGTCGATGTAATGCTGACCCATGTCGCCCAGGCCGCCGCCGTCGTAATCCCAATAGCCGCGGAAAGTCTGGTGCACGCGGTGTTCGCTGTATGGTTTGTAAGGCGCTGGTCCGAGCCACATATCATAGTCGAGCTCGGCCGGTACCGGTTGAGGGGCATTGTTTGTTTTACCTACCCAATAAAATTTCCAGTCGAAGCCGGTATGCTTGCTCACGGTTACTTTCAACGGCCAGCCGAGCAATCCGCTCTGAACGAGCTTTTTAATGGGTTTTACTGTGGTATTCATTCCGTAGAAATTGCTCTCGAAACGGAACCAGGTATTGAGGCGGAACACCCGTCCATGCTGCTGCACAGCCTCGACGAGGCGCTTACCTTCGCCGATGGTACGCGTCATCGGTTTCTCGCACCACACATCCTTGCCTGCGCGGGCAGCGTCGGCAGCGATAATGCCGTGCCAATGCGGAGGCGTGGCCACGTGCACGATATCCACCTCGGGAAGCTGGATCAGCTCGCGGTAGTCGGAAAAGGTTTTGACGCCCTTATCGACCATATTCACCGCAATGTCGAGATGCCTTTTATCCACATCGCACAATGCGATCACTTTGGTACCTGCGTAAGGGATATGGCCTCGGCCCATGGAGCCGGTGCCGACGATGGCTTTGGTGAGCGTGTCGCTCGGGGCGAGGTAACCTTTCCCCAGCACATGGCGGGGAACGATCGAAAACGTAGCCAGCGTCGCCAGCGAGCCTTTGATAAAGCTCCTCCGGGAGTTGGAAGTTCCTTTCTCTTCTTTCATTCGTTAAGGTTCTTTTAGGAAGTAATTGTGATTGTTAAGTGCTTGTGAAATTAGGACAATATCAGGAATGCGCCAAAGCATTCCCGGGCATTACCCGATATTAATGCGGTAAGGCTGCGGAATCGACTATAAAATCAATGAAAACGGGCAATACGCGCTGCGTGCTCGTTACAACGGAATGTTGCCGTGTTTCTTTTTGGGCAGGACGTCCACCTTATTTTCGAGCATTTCGAACGCCCGGATGAGCTTTGCGCGCGTCTGGTCGGGGTAAATCACCTCGTCGATATAACCCCGGTGCGCGGCACGGTAGGGGTTGGCAAATTTGGTAGTGTACTCGTCGATTTTCTCCTTCAATTTCTCCGCCGGATCTTCGGCCTGGGCGATCTCGCGTTTGAAAATAATTTCAGCCGCGCCGCTCGCGCCCATTACCGCGATTTCGGCGGAAGGCCAGGCGAAGTTCATATCCGCGCCGATGTGTTTGGAATTCATCACATCGTACGCGCCCCCGTACGCCTTGCGCGTGATCACGGTAATGCGCGGAACGGTGGCTTCTGAGAATGCATAGAGCAGTTTTGCACCGTTGGTAATGATGGCATTCCACTCCTGGTCGGTGCCCGGAAGGAAGCCCGGTACGTCTTCCAAAACGAGCAATGGAATATTGAAACAATCACAAAACCGAACAAAACGGGCCGCTTTCTGGCTCGCATGAATGTCGAGCACGCCTGCGAGTACGGCAGGCTGGTTAGCCACAATGCCAATGCTGCGCCCCGCAATGCGCGAGAAGCCTACGACGATATTTTCGGCGAAATTTTCGTGTACTTCAAAAAAACTGTCGGGATCGGAGAGCTCGGTGATCACCTCCCGCATGTCGTAGGGCTGGTTCGCATTCTCGGGAATGAGCGTATTCAATACCGGACGGAGCTCGTCGCCGGGCGTGTACGGGTAGCGCGGCGCATCGTCCTCGCAGTTTTGCGGCATGTAGCTGAGCAATTTTTTGATCGATTGCAGGCATTCGACCTCATTGGCAGACACAAAATGCGTCACACCCGATTTCGTCGCGTGGGTCATCGCCCCGCCGAGTTCTTCGGACGTTACCTCCTCGTGCGTCACGGTTTTCACCACATTAGGGCCGGTCACAAACATGTAGCTCGTGTTCTCGACCATCAATATAAAATCCGTGATCGCCGGAGAATATACGGCCCCGCCCGCGCACGGGCCCATTACAGCCGATATTTGCGGTATGACGCCGGAAGCCAGGGTGTTTTTATAAAAAATATCCGCATAACCTGCCAGCGAAAGCACGCCTTCCTGAATGCGGGCGCCGCCCGAGTCGTTCAGGCCGATGAGCGGGGCGCCGTTTTTCATGGCGAGGTCCATCAGTTTACAAATCTTCTCGGCATGCGTTTCCGAAAGCGACCCGCCGAAAACGGTGAAATCCTGCGCAAAAACGTACACCAGGCGGCCATTGACTTTTCCGTAACCCGTTACCACGCCGTCGCCAAGGTAATGCTCCTTGTCGAGCCCGAAATCCTTGCTGCGGTGCATCACAAACCGGCCTATTTCTTCAAAAGAGCCTTTGTCGAGCAGGATGGAAATGCGTTCGCGGGCCGTGAGTTTGCCCTTTGCATGTTGCGCCCGGATCCTGTTTTCACCGCCTCCCAGCTCAGCCTCAGCATTTTTTTGGTCTAAAAGTTCTTTTTTTGAAACAGCGGCTGATCGGGATTCCATGTAATGCGGGGATATGGTTACATTTGTTGGTGAACGGTTATAAATATAGCGTCATTTTAATGATTCGGGAAATTATTGGATGTTTATGAGGTGCACAGGCTGCGGTTTGCTCTTCCTGGTCACATGGCTCTGTTCGCCGTGGAATGCCTCATTTGCCCAGGTGACAGGCGGCCGTACCCGCCTCGATTTCCTGCAATTGCCCGCCCAGGCGCGTAGTACTGCATTGGGGTCCAACCATATTACGGCACAAGGCAACGATCCCGCATTGTTCCTCCAAAACCCCGCATTACTGGATTCGGCGAAGATCAATAACGTATCGCTGAACCTGATGCCCTATCTGGCGGATACGAAATTTGTGAATATGGGCTATGCCAACCGGATCCGCAAAACGGGCGGCACCTGGGCAGTAGGGCTGCAATACCTGAACTATGGAACGATGCAGGAAACCGACGACATCGGAAACGTAGTAGGAGAGTTCCGGGCGGCGGATTATGGGTTATCTGCCGGTTACGGGCATACAATAGGCGCATTCACATTAGGCGCGACGGCTAAATTCGTTGGCGCGTCCATCGAAAGCTACCAAACCTGGGGAATGGCCTTCGACTGGGGCGCCACATTCCGCCACTCGCGCGAGGACCTCACGATCGGCTTTGCCGCCAAAAACTTCGGCTTTTTGAAACAGAACTACAATGGTACGAATACACCAGTGCTGCCGCTGGATATGCGGGTAGGGGTGACGTTCAAGCCAAAATATATGCCCATTCGAGTGTCGTTCACAGCCCATCACCTCAACCGTTTTGACATGGTTTACAATGACCCGAACCTGTTTTATACCTATGATTTGAATGGAAACAAGCTGCCCAAAAAGGTAGGCGTTGCCGAAAAGCTGGGCAGGCATTTATCACTCGGAGCGGAAATCCTGGTGCATCCCAATTTTCGCATACTACTTGGATACGACCATTTGAAAAGGCAGGAGCTCCGTTTGACAAACCGTGGTGCATTAGCAGGCTTCTCATTAGGTGCGTGGCTGCGCATTAAGCGGTTTGAAGTCGGTTATGGCCGGGCGCAATACGTTCCGGGTTTCGGCAGCAGCTCCATTTCCATCGTAATGAATCTCAAAAACGGGTTTGTGAGAAACAAATGGGACGAGCCGGTGAAGGCCATGCCCGTCCGCTAATGCAATGCGCTACCTGCGCGTGTAATGCAGCTGTACCAAACCTTTTTCAAAAGACTTACTGCTCACGAAAGTAAGGTTTTGCTCCGGCCGGCCGTCCTGGAATAATCGGATGCCGTCGCCCAGCAGAACAGGGATCAGCGAAACGATGTATTCATCGATCAGGTCCATGGCGATAAGCTGGTTCACCACTTCCGCACCGCCATCTACGAAAATGTGTTTTCCGTCCTGCCGTTTTAGTTCTTCGATCAGCGTTTTTAGATCGCCCGTGTAGAAGCGGATGTTGCCTTCCTGCGCACGCGGTGTGCGCGTCACGATGTGGTATTCCTTGTCGGCGCGAAGGTATTCTATGCCCATCGCCTGCACTTTATCATACGTTTTGCGGCCGATGATCACGGTATCGATGGTGTCGATGAACCCGGCATAGCCGTAATCTTCGCCAGGTTGTTCTACAAGCGAAAGGAACGAGATATCGTCGTCGTGTTTGGCGATGTAGCCATCGAGGCTGGCGGCGATGTAGACATACAGTTTTCTGGGCATAGTTGATGATTTAGTTGAAACGGAAAAAAGAGGATTGCCATTTCTTGCTAAAAGTTGGAAGCCCGGTCAGGAATCGGCCACTTTCCCCTTTTCCAGCTTTAAATAGTGGGTAACGCAGCTCGGGATCTCATTCGGGTAATGCGAAACGTAGATCAACGTCCGCTGATCGGTATCGCAAATCGTATTCACGATCGATTTGAAATAGTCGATCGCCTCGGAATCCAGTCCCTGGCAAGGCTCGTCGAGGATCAGTAATGGCGGGTTTTTAACCAATGCACGTGCCAGCAAAACCATTCTCTGCTGGCCTTTCGATAATTGTGAAAAGTCCTTTTCGATCAGTTCATGCACGTGGAGCAGTTCGGCCACTTCATGCACGCGTTCGATCTGTGTTTCAGTGAGTTTTTTGAAGAATACACCCGTAGCGTCGAAAAAACCGGATGCTATGGTCTTGAAAACAGTGGTGTTTCGGGGGAAATACAAATGCAGCTCCGGCGAGACGTGCCCGATTTTTTGCTTAATATCCCAAATGGAAGCGCCTGCGCCGCCCCGTTTTTGATCAAACAAATCAAAGTCATTGGCAAACCGCTGCGGGTTATCAGCGGTAATAATGCTCAATAATGTAGATTTTCCTGAACCGTTCGGGCCGGACAATGCCCATTTCTCGCCTTTGGCAATCTTCCAGCTGACACCGTCGAGAATCCGGTCTTCGCCATACTTCACGCGAATGTTCCTCAAATCCAGCGCATTTTGAAAGTTGGTGAACTCCGGATGGCCGAAATGCGCCAGTTTCTGCGGATCGGGCTGCGGGAAATGCGGGGCATGGGCCGCTGCCGAGCGGAATTTTTCAACCGGCGTTTGTGCGTCGATTTTACCGGCGTCCAGTTCCAGCACATCTGTAATGCAAGGCGGAATTTCTGTGGCCGTGGTGGCCATAATGATGGTCACACCGTGTTTGGTCAATTCGGTCAATGCATTGCGGAGTACTTCGCGTGAATGCACGTCGAGGCCGCTGAACGCATTATCCAGCATCAGTACCTTCGGTTTTTTCAGTAACGATTTCGCCAAAAGCATTCGCCGCGTTTCACCGTTGGAAAGCGTCACGAACGGGTGGTCGAGCAAATGGGTAATGGATAGCAGCCCGCTCACGCGCGCCAGTTCTTCATCACTCACTTTGGAAGGTGCTAATGTTACCGATTTATCGTCGACAGTCCCTACCGGCCTCAGCTGGTCGGTCAGGATCGCACGCACGCTGGGCGCACGCTCGGACTCGTATGCGTGGAAGCGTTGCTGGTAATACTCCGCGCCCGCACTTACAATGCGGTTGAAAGAGTAATCATTGGAAGCGAGTTCGATATTTTCACGGACGGGCGTAGTCCAGTCATAAGCGATTTTGCCGGACAGCACGGGCCATTTTCCCGCAATAATTTCAAGCAGCACCGATTTCCCGGAGCCGTTCGGGCCCACTATCACCCAGTTTTTCCCTTGTTCAATATTCCAGTTGATTTCAGAAAGGACCGTTGATTCGTATTTGCGGACGGATACGTTTTGAAGCGAAATGAGTGTCATGCGAAAACCAGGTAATGAAAGGGCAAATACCAAAATTTTAGCCTCAATTGGAAACAAAAAGAGCATCCGTTGCCGGATGCCCTTGCTAAGCGTTTGAATCAGTGGTTGGTGCGGTTATTGATGCAATTCCATGTTGAACTCCCGGATCATCGTGTTCACAAACACGGAAAGATCGTCGGTTGTACGGCTTGTTACAAGGCCATTGTTGGTCACCACCTCCTGATCCACCCATATCGCCCCCGCGTTTTCGAGGTCGTGGCGGATGGCGGAGTAGGATGTGAGCGTGCGGCCGAGTACCACATCCGCGTCGATCAGGATTTGCGGGCCGTGGCAAATGGCAGCCACCGGTTTTCCGGCTAAGAAAAACGATCGGACAAAGTCGACCGCCTTCTGATTGATCCGCAGCGCATCGAGTCCCATTACCCCGCCCGGAAGCAGCAGCGCGTCGTAATATTCGGCACGTGCCATATCGAGCGGGACGTCCACCCTGTGATTTTCGCCCCAATCCAGATGGCTCCATCCTTTTACAATGTCTTTGCTGGGCGAAATGAGATGCGTGGTCGCTCCACGTTGGTTTAGGACTTTTCTGGGGCAGGTCATTTCAACCTGCTCAAATCCATCGGCAACCAGTATCGCGACTTTAATTGAATTCAATGATTGTTCCATGGATTTAGGTGTAGATTAGAGTGTTAGATTATTGGGGTAAATAATTGTACAAAAACTATGCCAAAAAAATGACCTGCTTTTGGGTCGAGCACGCATGAATGGGGCGGTGCACAGCTTCCACAGGTGGGAACGAGGCCTGTGGCAATTCACGATTTGGGGAAAACAAAAAGAGCGGCATTGCTGCCGCTCCCTGTATTTGCATTATTTTAGGATTATATCTCTACGCCGCCGACGTTTTCAAAGACGAGCTCGCCTTTCGAATCAAGCTCCATCATGATCACCGAATCCTTCGCAACATGTCCGCTCAGAATACCTTTCGATAATTCGTTCAGGATTCTTCTTTGAAGCACCCGTTTCAGCGGACGTGCACCAAATGCGGGATCGAAGCCATCTTCACCAAGTTTGGTAAGCGCTTCGTCGGTCGCGTCGAGCGTGATACCCTGCTCTTTCAGCATATTCTGAATGCCTTTGAACTGAATGTCCACAATCTTGCGGATGTTTTTCAGGCTCAACGGTTCGAACAACACAATCTCGTCGATACGGTTCAGAAACTCCGGCCTTACCGATGCTTTCAGCAGGTCGAGCACGGCCTGTTTGGCCTCCTCAACGATCAGCGTGCGGTTCCAGCCTTCATCTTCCGCGAATTTCTCCTGGATAATATGGCTGCCGATGT
>CAMLNK010000139.1 GCA_946481035.1 uncultured Dyadobacter sp.
TGAATGAGTGAATGATTGAATGAGTGAATGATTGAATGAGTGAATGATTGAATGATTGAATGACTGAATGATTGAATGAGTGAATGACTGAATGACTGAATGACTGAATAGGTCAATTATAAAGCATATGGCTTAGAGCTTAAAGCTTACAGCCTATTGCCCTTAATCCATGAACATGAAAGGAAGTATCGGAGTCATTATTGGTAACAGGGATTTCTTTCCGGACCGGCTGGTGGCCGAGGCGCGGGTGGAGATCGTTGATTTGCTTAAAAAAATGAATATCAATGGGATTATGCTCGATACCGAGGCTACCAAGCTCGGAGGCGTCGAGACGTTCCAGGATGCGCAGAAATGTGCCGCGTTGTTCCGGGCGCATCGGGATGAGATCATCGGCGTGCTGGTGGTTCTGCCCAATTTCGGTGACGAGCGCGGCATTGCCGAGACATTGAAACTGGCTGACCTGAATGTGCCCGTTCTGGTTCAAGGTTACCCCGACGATCTGGATAAGCTGGACGTAGCCCGCCGTCGCGATTCGTGGTGTGGGAAGATTTCGGCCTGCAATAACCTGTATCAATTTGGAATAAAATACACTCTTACGACGAAGCATGTCGTGCATCCGACCGATCCTTCATTTGTCAAAGATCTGAACGATTTCGTAGCCGTGTGCCGGGTGACCAAAGGATTGCGCAATGTGCGCATCGGTGCCATCGGCGCGCGTCCGGGCGGATTCAATACCGTGCGTTACAGCGAGAAAATCTTGCAGCGGAACGGTATCTCGGTGGTTACCGTCGATTTGTCGGAGATTTTGGGGAATGCCAATAAGCTCACGGCCCAGGATTCGAAAGTGAAGGAGCGTTTGGATAAAATCGTCTCCTATGCCTCCCGGGGGCGTACGCCGGACGAGGCATTGATCCAGATGGCAAAACTGGACGTGGTTTTGAATGATTTCATCGAAGCAAATGCATTGGACGCAACGGCCATTCAGTGCTGGACGTCGGTGCAGCAGAATTATGGCTGCAATGTGTGCACGAGCATGAGCATTATGAGCGAAAATATGATGCCTAGCGGCTGTGAGGTGGATGTGACGGGTACATTAAGTATGTATGCGCTGCAACTGGCTTCGGGTTCGCCGAGCGCGCTGGTGGATTGGAATAACAATTACGCCAACGACGATAACAAATGCGTGCTCTTCCACTGCGGGAACTGGGCAAAATCGTTTTTGCCGGATATCGAAATCGCGACAGCGCCGATCCTCGGCACGTCGGTGGGAGAGGAGAATACCTGGGGCGCACTGGCCGGTCGCACACCCGCGATGCCGCTCACATACGGGCGCATCAGCACAGACGACCCGCGCGGCGTGATGAAGGCGTATATAGGCGAGGGCCGGTTGACGGACGATACGCTGAAAACCTTCGGTAACCGTGCCGTTGCCGAGATCCCGAACCTGCAAAGCCTGATGCAATACATCTGCCGCAATGGTTTCGAACACCACGTGGTGATGAATGCGTCGAAAACGGCGGGCATATTAAAAGAAGCATTGGGGAATTACATGGGCTGGGAAGTGCAGGTGTTCGACGAACCGGCTCAGCAGCCCTACGCTACCCGCGTGCCCGACCGCGAACTGGTTTCGCAGAACTAACCCTGAACTATCGGAAAAATTACGGATACCGGTCGGAAGGCCGGACTAATGCTAAGAGTCATGTCGGAAAAGGAGCTGGCGCAGAAATCGGTGGAGTACCGCAAGAAAATACTCAAATATATCTACCAGGCCAAAGCGGGCCATACCGGCGGGAGCTTGTCGTGTATCGATATTTTGAATGTGCTCTACAACCATACGATGAATGTCGGCCCCGACAGTTTCGACTCGCCCGACCGCGACCGGTATATTCAGAGCAAAGGGCACACCGTGGAGGCATTGTATGTGGTACTCGCCTCGCGAGGCTTCTTTCCGGAAGCCGATTTGGAAACGCTTTGCAAGTACCAGTCGCATTACATCGGCCACCCAACGCGCAAGGTGCATGGCGTGGAGCAGAATACCGGCGCATTGGGCCATGGGCTTTCGCTGAGCGTGGGTACCGCCATTGCCGGCAAGCTCGACAAGCGCGATTACCGCGTTTTCACTGTCCTCGGCGACGGTGAGCTGCCCGAAGGTTCCAACTGGGAAGCCGCATTGTCGGCCTCACATTACAAGCTGGATAACCTCTGCGCCATTTTGGATAAAAACACCCTGCAAATCAGCGGCCCTACCAGTGCCGTTTGCAATACCGACCCTGTCGACGAGAAATTCAAGGCATTCGGCTGGGCGGTGCGGCATGTCGACGGGCATAATATCGGCGAACTGACGGCGGCATTCGATGCACTGCCATTTGAAAAAGACAAGCCGAGCCTCATTATCGCGCACACCGTGAAGGGTAAGGGGGTGAGTTATATGGAAAATCAATTGAAATGGCACCACGGCGTACCCGATCCCAAGCAGTATGCCGATGCAATACAGGAACTGGACCTTTTGGAAGAGACACTTGCCTGAGCCATTCGCGGAAACCTGACATGAATTTAAATTGAAGAAATAGTGGATGCGACTATCGAGAACATTGCCGTAAGCCAGCGTGCCAACCTGGAAGTTTTCTCAGGCACATTGCAGCACCTCGCCCAAACCGACCGGGACATTATCGTGGTAACGAGCGATTCGCGCGGCTCCGGGAAGCTGGTGCCGTTCGGGCAGAAGTTTCCGGAGCAAATCATCGAGGTGGGCATTGCCGAACAAAATCTGGTCGGTGTTGCGGCCGGGCTGGCTTCGGCGGGCAAGAAGGTCTTTGCGGTTTCTCCGGCCTGCTTTCTGACGGCGCGGGCATTGGAGCAGATCAAAAACGATGTGGCGTATTCCGACAACCCGGTGAAGCTGATCGGTATCAGCGCCGGTGTGAGCTACGGTGCATTGGGCTCCACGCACCACAGTTTGCACGATTTCGCGGTTTTAAGAACCATTAATAACCTCATTGTTGTAGCCCCGGCAGATAATTTCGAAACCGAACAGGCCATTTTGCTGGCTGCCGAAAGCGATATTCCGGTGTACATCCGTTTTGGCAAGAAGGCAATGCCACTGCTTTCCGAGGATGAAAAGACTTTCGAATTCGGAAAAGGACGCATTGTACGCGAGGGAAGCGACGTTACGATCATCGGCACAGGTGAAACCGTAGCGCCTGCATTACTGGCCGCCGAAAAGCTCGAACAGGAGCACAATATCTCGGCCAAGGTGGTGAGCATGCACACGATCAAACCCCTGGATTACGATCTTTTGCAAAATATCGCGGCTTCCGGCCAGCCCATTGTTACGGTGGAAGAGCATAGCGTTTACGGTGGCCTGGGTGAGGCCTGCGCTTCGTTTTTGATCCAGCATGACTTTCATAACCGGTTCAAGATCATGGGTATTCCCGACGAATACACGGTCACCGGCTCCCAAACGGAGATTTTCAATCATTACGGTATTTCAGAAGGCGGCATCGCAGCCGCGGCACTTGGCCTCGTCAGGTAAGCGGCTGGTCGTGTAGGTGTAAACGAGCGGTTAATTAGTCGTTGTAAAATCAGGTATTTTTCAAATAGGGTTATTTGGTCAAAATTTATGAAACTGATAAGACAAATGTTCTGTGGTGCCGCATTGCTTCTTGCGGGGGTATCCGCACCGGGCTTCGTGCGCGCACAAGAGGCTCCTGCCATGCCCAAACACCGCGTGCTGGTGCTCACAGACATTGAGAATGAGCCGGACGATACCCAATCGATGATCCGGTTTTTGACCTATTCCAATCAGTGGGATATCGAGGGCCTCGTTGCCACGACTTCCATTCACCAGCAAAAACGCGTTGCGCCCGAAAAGATCAAGCAACTCATTGAAGCTTACCGGAAAGTACGTCCTAACCTGCTTTTGCACGAAAAAGGCTACCCGGAAGCAGATTATTTAATAAGCATTACCAAAAGCGCCTATCCCGATTTCGGCCTCAATGCAGTGGGTAAGGGCAAAGATTCGGAAGGTTCGGAATGGATTATCAAAGTAGTGGATAAAAAGGACGACCGTCCGGTATGGATTCCCGTTTGGGGGGGCGCTAACTGCCTTGCCCAGGCGCTTTGGAAAGTGAAAATGACCCGTTCGCCCGAGGATGTGCGGAAATTTGTTTCCAAAATCAGAATGTATACCATTTCGGACCAGGACGATACCGGCCCGTGGATCCGTAAAAATTTTCCCGATGTTTTTTATGTGGGCAGTCCGGGTTACCATGCGGCCGGTGCCTACCATTATGCCACCTGGTCGGGCATCAGCGGCGACAAGTTTCACGGCCGTTTTGTGGGCGCCAATTTTGAAATCGTAGATAATCCCTGGCTCGACGAGCACGTGCGCAGCCACGGTCCGATGGGGAAGGAATATCCGTTCACCAAATTCCTCATGGAAGGCGATACCCCGTCGTTTTTAGGATTGGTTAATAATGGCTTAAATGATCCCGACTATCCAGAAAATGGCGGCAGGGGCCGTCGGTACGAGCTCTACACCCCACCCACACACAAAAAATTCAATGAACCCCAAACCCCCCCGATCTATACCGACGCCATGGACGAAGTGAAGGGCATCGACGGCGCCTACCATACCAGCAACAAGGCCACATTATGGCGCTGGCGGGAAGCGTTCCAGCACGATTTCGCGGCGCGGATGGACTGGACGATCAAACCTTACAAAGAGGCTAATCACCCGCCGAAAGCTGTCGTGAAAGGCGGCGCGCGCATTAATGCGAAAGTGGGTGAAACGGTGCTGTTGAGCGCGGAAGGTTCGCAGGACCCCGACGGCAATGGATTGGCCTACGAATGGATATACTATCCCGAGCCGGGCAGCTATAATATCAAAGAATCCATCGGTATTAAGGATATAAAAGCTGCTCAGACGTCTTTTGTGGCTCCAAAGGTGGAAAAGCCGGAGACCATTCACGTGGTACTGGCCGTCACCGATAACGGTTCGCCTGCGCTTACACGTTACCAGCGCGTGATCGTGACCGTGTACCCCTAGCGGATGCCCTTGCCAGGCGCCCTTAGCAGGCGCCCGCCTAAACCCATTGAAGCATGAAAATTAGCATACATTATCGGATAGCGCTTTTTTGCCTCCTTTTCGGGCTTGGATTTACAGGTTGTAAAACAAAACAATCCAAAGACGAGCCCAAAAAGATCGCGATCGTCGTCTCGACGCTCAATAACCCGTGGTTCGTTTTCCTTGCCCAAAAAGCTGAGGCAAAAGCGAAGGAACTGGGCTACGAATCCAAGATTTTTGATTCCCAAAACAATACCGCGCAGGAAACCGACCATTTCGACAATGCGATCGCGTCGGGTTATGACGCCATTCTGTTCAATCCTACCGACGCCGACGGCTCCATCGTGAATGTGAAGAATGCGGTGGCGGCTGGGGTGCCGGTGTTTTGTATGGATAGGGAAGTGAATGCGAATGGTGCGGCTACTTCGCAGATTTTGTCCGACAGCTACTCCGGCTGTGTGGCGATCGGCAAATATTTCGTCGAGACATTGAATAAAAAAGGCAAGTACGTCGAGATCCTCGGGATGGTGGGCGATAACAATACCTGGAACCGCTCGAAGGGCTTTCATAGCGTGGTGGATTTTTACCCGGGTTTGAGAATGGTGGCCCAGCAAAGCGCCGACTTCGACCGTAACAAGGCCATGGAAGTCATGGAATCCATCCTGCAAGCACATCCGGATATCGACGGTGTGTTTTGCGGGAACGATGCCATGGCCATGGGCGCTTACCAGGCTTTGGTAGCTTCCGGGAAGGCCGACCGCGTGAAAGTATTCGGCTTCGATGGCGCCGAGGATGTCGTGAAATCCATTCAGGACGGAAAAATACTGGCTACCGGAATGCAGTTCCCCGAAGTAATGGCGCAAACCGCGGCCACATTTGCCGACGAGTATTTCAAAGGCAAACGTGATTTCCCTGGCAAAATGCCGGTGGCAGTGGAACTGGTGAAGAAGGATAATGTCGAAAACTATGCCGCTTACGGCGAAAAAGAATAGCTATGCCCAAACCGATCCGATACCTGCTTTACGTGGCGGTGATTGCATTACTGGCTTATAATTCGGTGTATTTCAAAAAGCTGGATGAAGTGAAGGCCGGTACCGCGGCATTCGATGCTGCGGGTTATGCCAAAGATTTCTGGGAGAAAAAGCTGACGCCCGGCCTCTCCAAAGCCGTCGACCTGAGCGCATTGGCCACACTTTTGAAAACCGATAAAGAGAAAGCGTTCAGCACGCATTCGCATGCGCTCGGCATTGGTAACATCCGATATTTTCTCGTAAAAGGCGAAGGCATTGTGAGCGACGTGAACGAGAATGAGGTGAAGGTGGAAATGGGAGATCGGGAGGTACGCATCGCAACAGAGTACATTTTCGGTAATGCGGTGCGCGATGCTTCCGGGGCGATCGATATCAATGCATTTACCAATTCGATGGATTTCAATAATGTATCGGCTGAGATCAATAAGCTGATCCGCGAAAAGGTGGTGCCGCCATTTAAATCCAGAGTAAAAAAAGGCGACCGAGTGACATTCCACGGCGCTATCGAACTGAACCGCGAGCATTTGCAGGTGAATGATATGGAAATCATTCCGGTAAGTCTCCAAATCGAAAAACCATGACGGATACAGCGACTTTGTTGGAAGTGAAGCATATCACGAAACGGTTTCCGGGCGTGATGGCACTGGATGATGTCTCGTTATCGATCGAAGCGGGAAAAGTGACGGCGCTGATCGGTGAAAATGGGGCGGGGAAATCGACATTAATGAAAATTCTGTCGGGCGTCTATCCTGATTTTGAGGGTGATATTTACTATAAGGGTGAAACAGCAAAGTTCGCCGGCCCGAAGGATGCCCAGCAACAGGGCGTGGCGATTATCCATCAGGAGCTTAACTTGATTCCCTACCTCACTATTACTGAAAACATTTTCCTAGGCCGGGAGCTGGTGACGCAGTACGGCACCATGGACAAAGGCCGCATGCGCAAGCGCACGCAGGAATTGCTCGACCGTTTGAAATTAAAAGTGAATCCCGATTCGCAGGTTTTCAAACTCAAAGTAGGGCAGCAGCAGATCGTCGAAATCGCCAAAGCGTTGCTCACCGATGCGGAGCTGATCATCATGGACGAGCCGACTTCGGCCATTACCGGCGCGGAAGTAGAGGTTTTGTTCGACATTATCGCCGATCTCAAAGCCCAGAACAAAGCCATCGTTTACGTCTCCCACAAGCTCGACGAGCTTTTCCGCATTGCCGATAACTACGTCGTGCTCCGCGACGGCAAGAGCATCGAAGCCGGGGAAATGGCAGGTATGACGCAGGACCGGTTGATCAGCAAAATGGTCGGCCGCAAAATTGAGGTAATGCGCAAAACCACAGGCCGCGGCACATGTGAACCGTTGCTGGAAGTGAAAAACCTGACTTTGAAAAGCCGGGTGAAGGCGGGTAATGTGCTCAGTCATGTTTCTTTTAATATAGGTAAAGGTGAGATTGTAGGCCTTTTTGGCCTGATGGGCGCGGGCCGCACCGAGCTGCTGGAATCCGTTTTCGGGCTGCATCCGGCGCATTCGAGCGGGCAGGTGCTGATCGGCGGGCAATCCATTTGCTGTGATTCTCCCGCGCGCGCCATCGCGGCCGGGCTCGCGCTCGTACCCGAGGACAGGAAAAAGGATGGATTGGTGCTGGGGTTGGGCGTCAAGAACAACATCAGCCTCACTACATTGGAGGAAATGGAAAACCTCGGCACACTCAATGATGCGAAGGAATGCGAGCTGGCCGATCACTATATCAGCGAGCTGCGCATCAAAACGCCCTCAAAAGAGCAGCAGGCAAGGAACCTCAGCGGAGGCAATCAGCAGAAGATCGTGCTTGCCAAATGGCTGGCAACACGCCCAAAGGTGCTTCTGCTCGACGAACCGACGCGCGGCATCGATATCAATGCGAAGACCGAGATTTACAAACTAATCATTCGCCTCGCCGACGAAGGCTTGGGCATCTTAATGGTTTCATCCGAATTACCCGAAATCCTCGCCATTTCGGATCGTATTCTGGTGATGTCCGAAGGCAGGTTGACGGGCGAGTTTTTGGCGGGCGAGGCGTCGGAGGACGGAATTTTGAAAGCGGCGATAGGGAGTGAGACTTCGGCTATCGGCCGTC
>CAMLNK010000140.1 GCA_946481035.1 uncultured Dyadobacter sp.
TCGAAATCCGAAGGCGCAGTGAACACTAATGGAATCCGGTCGAAATGCGGTAATGGGTAAAAGTCCTCGGACCGCGGCCTGACGTAATCTTTCTGTGTCCATTCATAAATGTCCGAGCCGTCTCCGTCCTTCGATTTCTTCACCCCGGGCGCGCCGTTGCATTCCTGATACCGGAATGCGAAACCAGCCGGTGTTTTAACCCTGAAATAGGAATATTCTACCGCTGAGCCCTCCGCCGGGGCCGGGGTCCAGTCGGGAAAGAACATCATGTTCCGCGTGCGCACTTCGCTGATAAATTCGATAGTGTAAGGATATGCGTAGCTTTTCTTACCGAAACTGGCAGTCTTCACCCTGTTATCCGAAATGTCGCCTCCGGCAAAGCCGTCTCCGTGATCCTCAATATCGGAATTCCGGAGGCGCTTCACCACCTTACCGTTGGCATCGTATAAAGTCCCCGACAACTCGGTGATCTTTCTGAACTTGTCGTACCATTCCCGCGTCGATCCGTACCGGTCTTCTCCTTTTTCATTAAAAATAGTGACCACCAGGCGGTTTCGCTGAACACCTTCCGCCTGCGATTTGATATCCCAGAACAACTCATCGACGCGAATCACCGCATCGGCATCCTTCGAAAGCGCCGGGCTGATTTTATCTACGCTGTAATCGGTCTGGGCCGAAACGGACGCCTGCCCCAGCAGCGCAGCACATATAATAGTATTCCAAAAAAATGATTGAAACTTTTGCATGAAACGGGGTAATATTAAATGGACTTCTTCTTGATCACCAATGGCTGCGCATGCTTCTGTACCACACGCTCGAAAAATTCTTTCAGATGCCCGTACTCTTCGGGCGTAAAGCGCGTCCTGCTGACCTGGATCATGCTGTTGACCTGGATTACATTGCCGGTTTGGCGTACCTGGTAGGAGAACTTACCGCCTTTGTCGGGCAGCATAATGATCTCCGCCTTGGGCATTTCTTCGAGGGCATAACCATCGGGAAGCGTATAATTCGCGATAAATGAGTTGGAAATCCCCGTGCCTAAATCGATAGGGTAAATGCGGTCCTTCGATTTCAGCGGGTTTTTAGTCCACCGGCCCGCCATGATCGGGTTGAAATAAAATACACCAGGCGATGCATTCTCGTCTTCCAGCTCAAAATCACAATTCACATTCACGGTCCCTTTGTAATCGTCGGCCTTGTTTTTGATCGCCAGGTTCTGGATTTTCCATTCAGGAACGGCTTTCTTCAATGCGTCGTGGTAAACGTTATCGGGCTGTGCGGCATAGGACGAGCGCCAGTCGAGCGCCTCGTAACCGCCGTAGGAAATGCTGTAACTGCCTTTGATCACACCGTCGTCGGGCAGGATATTCGCGCTGATCATTTCCAGTTTGCTGTCCGAATCGGTCGGATTGATTTCCACAAACCGGCCCATGCCTTTCTTGGGGATCAGCCTGCCAAAACCATTCAATGCGCGCTCAGGAAGCAAACCCGGCTTCGCGAACGCTTCCGATGCGTCGAGGAAATAAGTCTTCTCACCGATCTTCGCCTGCGCGATCACATAATTGAAGCTTTCGATCATGGGGATATGCTGGTGCAGGTACCCATGCGCGCGAGTGCTGAGCAACACGGGATCACATTCCACGTCCAGCTCGCGGAGCAATACCGTAAGCATCAGGTTAATGTCACACGCATTGCCTTTCCGGTTATCATAAGCCTTCTTGATACCGTCGCCCGCATACAGCCCCGCGTACCCGTCCCATTTCATATGGCCCTGAATGTGCTTGTACGCCAGGGTCATCCTTTCCATCGGGTCGGTTGTTTTCTGTGCGATTTCATCGCGTACTTCCTTCAAAAAGCCGCTACGGCGGAGCTCCGCGCCAAACCACCTGGCCTCATCGAGCGTCCTGTCCACATGTTCCCAGGTTTGGGAGAAGTTTTTGGTCATTTCCCCGGGCACGGTCACGCTTGCCAGCTCGAAGATGATTTTGGAAAGATAATCAGCCTCCGTGGTGATGAATGGCTCATTGACAAACGCCGGGGCATCTTTTACCACAAACCGGTAGGACCTTCCACCACCGTCGTACCTCGAATGCCCTACACTCACATTCACGGCCTCCTGCTTGTTGATATGAAGTTGCAAATAGCCGCCCATCGTCATTTTGTAGTCGAGGAAGTTGGGGATCACTATATTGTACTCGCTCCACCGGGAGGGGATCGATCCCTGAAAAAGCCATGGATTGGGCTCGTTTTTCACGTTCAGCGGCGACACCACCGTGTACGAGTATTCGATAATCGAACCTTTTTTAACGTTCGGAAGGTTAAACTTGGTAGTAGCGATCGATTCTGCCGTTTTTTCACGCCGGACAGTCTTTTTTTCCAGTTCGGTGCGGACGATCTGATCATTTTCGAGGTTGTAGGTGTAGCCTTTCAGGTCTTCCACCCATTCCTGTTCTTTATAGCTGGGCCCTTCGTAGCACGGGATGCTCACCGAGGCCCGCGAGAGTGCCGATTCTTTGAGGATCTTGATCCGGACCCACATGTTGGTGCTCATGAGCAAGCCCTTTTGGTCGTCGTAGCTAAAATTCACGTTTCCGCGGTCGTACAGGTAAACGGCATCGGCGGTACTATCGCCTGGGTAAGCGGTCATTTCGAGCGAAGTGCGATCGATCAGGCCCAGTTTGGGTTTGAAATCTTCTTGCGCAAAAGCCTGAAAAGCAAGGAAAAAGAACAGGAATTGGATGGACAAAACATTCCTGCGGAACAGACCGGACAGCCTGAAAGGAAGTAACAAATTAGTCATGAACAAGTAGATGAGGAGTAACAAAATTCATGCATTATCGTACAGTTATTTCGATTTTCAAAGCGATTTTATCACCGAACCGCGATTTTTTTTCACTTGAAGCGAAACTGGCCGAATACGGATTTTAATGCCTAATTTTGACACATAAACAAGGCCGTGCAGTTGCATTGCTTTTGTTCCTCTAACCCATAATCTTAACATTTATCTTTAATCTATGTCATCTTTTGAAAACGAAAGCCCCATCCGCGTACTGGTAGTCGGTTGCGGGAATATGGGTGCTTCCCATGCTTTTGCCTACCAGCTTCTGGATGGTTTCGAGATCTGCGGGATCGTTTCGACCGGAAAAAGCAAGGAGGTCCTTAATGAAAAACTCGGCGGCGGCTATGCCCTTTTCAATGACTACGAAGCAGCATTGAAAGAGACGAAGCCCGACGCGGTTTGTATCTCGACTTACCCGGATACCCACGAAGATTTCGCGGTAAAGGCACTCGAAGCCGGCGCGCACGTATTCATCGAAAAACCGCTTGCCGACACCGTGGCAGGTGCGAAGCGTGTGGTGGAAGCAGCTCAGAAAGCCAACAAGAAAGTAGTAGTAGGTTACATTCTGCGTGTACACCCATCGTGGGAGCGTTTCGTAACCGAAGCACAGGGCCTGGGCAAGCCGCTGGTAATGCGTATGAACCTCAACCAGCAAAGCCACGGCTACATGTGGGGCGTTCACCGCAACCTGATGAAGAGCCTCAGCCCAATCGTAGACTGTGGCGTGCATTATATCGACGTGATGTGCCAGATGACGCGCTCGAAGCCGCTTCGCGTGAATGCGATCGGCGCGCGCCTTACCGAAGATATTCCGGCAGGAAACTACAATTACGGGCAGCTGCAAATCTGGTTTGAAGACGGTTCGGTAGGCTGGTACGAAGCCGGCTGGGGGCCGATGATCAGCGAAACGGCATTCTTTGTGAAAGACGTGATCGGGCCGAAAGGATCGGCGTCGATCGTTGCGAAAGATGCCGGCGGCACCGGAAAATCATCTTCGGTAGAAGCGCATACGAAGACCGAATCGATACGTGTACACCATGCCGACCTGAACGGCTCGGATGAATTTGCGAAAGAAGACACGTGGATCAACCTCGAAGACGAGCCGGATCACCAGGAACTTTGTAACCGCGAGCAGCGCTATTTCCTGCGTGCGATCACGGAGGACCTCGATCTGACCGATCACTTGCAGGACGCCGTGATGAGTTTGCAGATCGCCTTTGCCTGCGACGAGTCGGTCAAGACCGGCCGCACCGTCGATCTGGCCTGATCGTATACTGATTTTTCAAAGCCCTGTTTCGGATGCCCGGAGCAGGGCTTTTTTATACCATTTTAGCAGTAAACCGGCCATATTATACCCAATTATTATAGGATTTTTGCAAAAATTTAGCTCCCGCACCCAGGTCAAAATCCGTGCTGTTTTTATCCAAAATTAACCTATAACTTGCTGATTTAGCGCGAGAAAATGGCAATTTTGTATAATCAGAATGCAAACGTTTGCATAAATAATTCTGCATTTTTCCTCCGTCTTTATTCGAAATCTATTGTTAAATATTATAATATTGCAACGCGTTTTCTTAAAGACTTTTAGTAATACCAAAACTGACGCCACTTACTAATTGAAGCATTTACCAGGCAGATAATCGGTGCAGTCCCGAAAGTCCGCCGTCCATTCCATCCTCCGTCAGAGAAAGCGTAACGTTATCTTTTTGCCTTTTTGACAAGTGCTGTCAGGACCTGTGATCATGATTTGATTTCAAAACCTTGGCAAGGATCGTTACGACCTTCATGGAATGTGATTTATTGAATACCAACTATAATTATTTAACTACTCACCGAAACATTTTAACTGTAAACCGTAAACTATGATTAAACAAAAAACGCAAAAGCCTAACGAACAGAGATCTAAGACTAAAATTCGTGTTTTCCGAGACTGCATGAGAAACGTTTAACAAGCCTTACTACATGAAAAATACCGATACCCACCAGTGGTTGCTCCAAATGAGGAGCATCCGTAACTCTCTATTGCTCCTGCCCGCGCTCGCAAGCCCTTTGCTGGTGAACGCAGCCCTCGCCAACTCCGGCATTACCAACACGATCCGCGCTGACAAAACCATCAAAGGAAAAATCACCGACAAAGAAACCGGCGACGGTCTTCCGGGCGTGAACGTTGTAGTGAAAGGTACCAGCAGTGGTACTACCTCCGACGGAGAAGGTAACTATACGCTTTCTGTACCTGATAATGCTACGCTGGTTTTCAGCTTTGTGGGTTATATCAGCCAGGAAGTACCCGTTGGTAACCGCACTTCCCTCGATCTTTCGTTAGCTCCGGACTCCAAGGCGCTTAGCGAAGTGGTCGTGATCGGGTACGGTACCGCGAAGAAATCCGACCTTACCGGATCGGTAGGTTCCGTGAAAGAAGAACAGCTGAGAGAGCGTCCCGCTCCCTCATTGAACCAGGCATTGCAGGGTAAAATCTCGGGTGTGCAGGTGAACGTCAACTCGGGTCGCCCGGGCGGTCGTGCCAACGTACGTATCCGTGGTTTCAGCTCGATCAACTCGTCCAACAACCCGTTGTACGTAGTGGACGGTGTAATGCTCCCGCAAGGTAACCAGAACCAGCAAAGCCAGGCGATCGACTTCATTAACCCGAACGACATCGTGTCTGTGGAGGTACTGAAAGATGCTTCGTCGACGGCTATCTATGGTGCGCGTGGTGCCAACGGGGTAATCATGATCACTACCAAAAGAGGTAAATCAGGCGAAAGCACGATCACTTACGGCCTTGACCTGAGCGTACCAAAAGTGGGTCCCAAAAGAGCGAAAGTATTGAACGCCCAACAATACATGGACGTGGAAGACCTCGCCTACAAGAATATGCAGAAATTCGACCCGGCGGGTTGGGATGCGGGTAAATACAAAACCCACGATCCGCTCGTACGTCGTGCCGCATTGGCAGCTGCTCACCCTGACGTTTTCACGAAACGTGCGGATGGCACATTTGCGCCTAACTACGATACCGACTGGTTCGACGAGTCGACCCAACACCGTGTTTCTCAAAACCACCAGCTCGGTTTCAGCGGCGGTAACGACAGAACGACTTACTCTCTGTCACTCAACTACCGCGACGACCAGGGTCTGATCAAAACGTCTTACCTGAAACGCTATTCTACCCGTTTCAGCATCGACGACCAGGTGAAGAAATGGTTGCGTTTGGGTGGTACTTTGAGCTACAACAACCAGGCAGAAAACCTTGTCGATATCAACGATGCGGTACCTCGCCAGATGGTGGAAGACTTCCCATTCCTTCCTGTTAAATGGCCGGATGGATCTTATGCCAACAACCGCGATTATCCGGGTGCAGAAGGTTCTTTCAGCTCGGTACACCGTTTGATGGGGCGTAAATTCAACCTGAACACGCAAACTACCCTCGGTAGCCTTTACGGAAACGTTACGCTTGCAAAAGGTCTTGAATTCCGTTCGGTACTGGGTGTGAACGTGATCAACCAGGAAGTGAACCAGTCGCAAACACGTACACTTACGCCAAACGAACTGGGTACAGCGAGAAAAGAAAACAGAAAAGAGACTTTCTGGTCATGGGAAAATTTGTTGACCTATAACAAAACCTTCGGTATCCACTCGATCAACGCCCTTGCGGGTATCTCGTGGCAGGAAACGAATGTGACTACGACAAACGTAGCTTCTCAGAACTTCTCAACCGACTATTACGGATTCGATAACCTCGCCGCGGGATCGGTTGCGCCTTCATCCAACCCGTACGTATCCGGTGCTTCCCGTTTTGCATTTAACTCGTACTTCGGTCGTTTGAACTATACCTTGCTCGACAAATACCTGTTGACAGTGACAGGCCGTGCGGATGGTTCTTCGAAATTCGGTGATAACCACAAGTTTGCATTCTTCCCATCAGCGGCGCTGGCCTGGAAAGTGTCTGACGAAGAATTCCTGAAAGGCAACCCGATCATTTCCAGCTTGAAAGTTCGTACCAGCTACGGTTTGACAGGTAACTCGGAAATTCCTCCCTACTCGTCACTCGGCTTGTTGCGTTCTAACTACGCTGCGGTTTACGGCGACACCCGTTTCGGCGGAACCGGTATCAACAGGCTCGCCAACAGCGATTTGCGTTGGGAGAAAACAGCTCAGACAGACGGTGGTTTGGAAATCAGCTTCCTGAAAGGCAGAATCTCACTTGAAGCGGATTACTACTATCGCAAAACTACCGACATGCTCCTCGATGCCCCCGTACCACGTACCAGCGGTTATGCGACCATCCGTCGTAACATCGGTTCAATGGAGAACAAAGGTTTCGAATTTGGTTTGAACACGGTTAACATTGAAAAGCAAAACTTCTCATGGAATACCAGCTTCAATATCTCGTTCAACAGAAACAAAGTATTGACGCTGGCAACCCCTGCGGACATCTTCGGAGTGGGCGGTCCTTCAATCACCAACCAGACCAGCGTTATCCGCATCGGCGAACCGGCAGGTGCATTCTGGGGACTTACCCGTCTGGGAACTTGGAGCGAAGCTGAGGCCGACCAGGCTGCCAAGTTCACCAGCTACCGCGGTAACCTGAAAATGCTTCCGGGTGATATCAAATACAAAGACGTAAACGGCGACAATGCGATCACCGACGCCGACCGTGGCATCATCGGTAATGGTTCTCCGAAAGGATGGGGATCACTTTCAAACAGCGTGCGTTTCCACGGCTTTGATTTGACCCTCGACCTGCAATTCTCGTACGGAAACGACCTGATGGACATGAACCTGCACGCCAGCGAAGACCGCCAGGCATTGGCGAACAGCTACACAACCGTGTTGGATGCATGGACCCCTACCAACCAGAACACGCCTATCGCACAAATCCGTGATACCAAGGCTGGTTACGTGACCAACGTGGATACCCGCTGGATCTTCGACGGCTCGTTCATCCGCGGCCGCAACCTGTTGCTGGGTTACAACATCCCATCGGAAATTGCTAGCAAGTTGAAAATGAGCAAACTGAGACTTTATGTTTCTGCTCAGAACTTCTTCATTATCAGCAAATATCCGTTCGGCGATCCGGAGCAGACTCCTATCCGTGGTGGCGATGGCGACAACGTATTCTCACAAGGTATGATCTGGCACAGCTATCCTAAGCCAACCACATTCCTGGGAGGTATTCAGGTAGCATTCTAATCGACGGGACCGTTGTATCATTCAAAATGACATTCAGCATGAAACTTAATAATAAAAAATTCTATCAACTTTTGCTCTGCGGAGCGATCCTGCTGGGACCGACAGCCTGCTCCGACTTCCTCGATGAGCAGGACCCGTCGAACCTTCAACCGGA